>JAJYGR010000087.1 GCA_021790655.1 Acidobacteriota bacterium
ACAGCAATGCCATCTATACGCCGCGAGAAATTCAGTTGGCGATACGATTGAAGTTTTAGTATCGGTTGACCGATGGTGTAATGGCTGATTGGGGATGAGTATCGACTAACCCACCAGCATTTCCCGGCCCTCCAACCATTTGCAATGTTGGCAATCGCCGCTCGACGGGTGGCAGTGGCGGAAAGGGCGCGTGAGGCTCCGCCTGATACCAATAGGCAACGGAATAGTAGTTGTCCGAGCGATGGTTGGCGTGTCCATGCTCGATGGTCGCCTTGAAGGACTGGGTAAACGGAATCGGCGAGTCGAGATGAAAGCGGTACACACTCGATCGGCTGCCAGCCAGCTCATTGCCCAACACTGGCGCGCCGTAAAGCTGATAGTAGAAAGGTTTGCCGCCGAAATCCCACGCACCGAGAAAATAATCCTCGGAGCCAGTGCCTGCGATGGATGGGCGACTGGCGCCATCTACAAAAAACATGTCGTCTCCCTCACCCCACCATGCATCCTGATTCTGTAGCACGGACATGGTTACGCCAACATATTGTCCATGGCCGACGGCATCCATCCAAACATAATTGTCTTTGCCATCGAGGTTGGCCTTGTTGTTGACGAGAGGATCTCCATTGCTCTTCCAGTTTGTCGTCCATCCATGATTGGGTTGTGCCTGGCGATATTGCGCGTGGAAATATATTGTGTCCGGCGGGAGTGGATGAGGGTACATGCGATAGTCGATGTTGTAATAGAGCGAACCGACGGGCCGCTTGCCCTCATTCGTTATAGTGATGCGAGCGTGGCGCGCAAACGGCATCGGGAAGAAACAGTTGAGCGCCTTCTCGCTACCGACCGACAGCATTTCCGACTGCCAGTTGTAGTACGTGCCAAGGCCGAGGCCGAAAAAATCTCCAATAGGCGTTTCGACGCTGGGCGAGGTTTCTCCATCCCAGTACATGCGCAACACAATCCGCTTCAGGCTGTATGGTTCATTGTCGGCGATGGTAAACCAGATATGCGAAACCATCCCGGGTCCGTCGGTATCGAGAACGGTGAGCGTGCCGCCGGGCGCGATCCTGCGCGAGTCGGCGTTCGCTCCCATAGGGTCCGCGCTGGATGCGCGACGAAGCTTATAGGTCTGCTGCCGCGTAAGATCCGGCTGCCAGCTCTGCGTCTGCCCATACGCTGCGATGTTGAGGAATAGCAAAGCAAGTGCGGTGTTGAGGAATTTTTGCATTGATATACCCCTGGAAAGACTGCGCGACTGAGACATGGAATTGTAACTCCGAAAGCAACAGAAACAGTGTGCCACAGTTTGGATAAAAGCATACAGTCGATGATGCTTTGACCAAAATAACCCAATCGCTTTGCTTATTTTTGAATATACTCGACAGTGTGCCTAGTGTCTTCTGAATTGGCAGCCTCCGGGTCGTCATCTATCCGAATGACCATCGGCCAGCGCATGTCCATGTGATTGGGGCCGACTGTGAGGCTGTGTTCGTTTTGGGTTGTCCGGCGGGCAGGGTCCGGTTGCGCGAAAACTATGGATTTGCGTGGAGCGAACTGACATCCATTGAGAAAACGCTGGCAGAGCATTTCGATGAACTTTGCCAGGCATGGGAGGAAACACATGGTCACGCAGAATGAATTGGAACGCGCCACCAAACGAGCCAAAGCCTTTGCTGCAAGAGAGCCAAAGGCAATCTCCGCGCAATATGACCGGCGTTTAGGCCGGGTGATTGTGCATCTCAACTCCAATCTCGACATTGCGTTTTCTCCGCAGGATGCTGAGGGGTTGGAACACGCGAAACCTTCACAGTTGGAGACGATTGAGATTACGCCATCGGGATTCGGCATCCATTTCCCAAAGCTGGACGCCGATCTTTACCTGCCCGCGCTGTTGGAAGGATTTCTCGGTTCAAGAAAATGGATGGCGAAACAGCTTGGCATGGCCGGAGGCAAATCGAGGAGCGCTGCGAAAAAGCTGGCTGCAAGAAACAATGGAAAGCTGGGCGGAAGACCGAAGAAAGTTGCGGTTGGCTGAAACCAATCCTCTTATCCACCCTTCGCTATGCGAAGGAATGATGGAATAAGGTCAGCGGTAAGAAAGAAGTTCTAGAGGCTTATATATGAAGATTGGCGACGACAAAACCCCGGAAATTCTTGCGAACTTGCCAGTTTTGTTCTTTGAACGGCAGAAAGACTGGGCATTATGGCTCAGAAAAAATCAGGCTAGTTCGACGGGTATATGGCTGCGAATCGCAAAAAAGTCTCCCGGTAACCAGTCACTTACGTACCATGACGCGCTGGAAGCTGCCCTCTGCTACGGATGGATCGACGGCCAGAAACGAACCGACAGCGAACAGACATGGCTGCAAAAATTCACTCCGCGTGGAAAGAAGAGCATCTGGTCCAAGACCAATCGAGAAAAAGCGTTGGCGCTCGTCAAAGGCGGCCAGATGCAATCCGCAGGGCTGCGAGAGATGGAACGCGCCAAAAGCGATGGGCGTTGGGAGGCTGCTTATGATTCAGCGAGGACATCTGTAATACCAGCAGATTTCCAGGCCGCGCTCGATAAAAACGCCAAGGCGCAGGCCTTTTTCAAAACTCTGGATAGCGGCAATCGCTACGCTGTTCTTTTCAGGATTCAAACGGCAAATAAAGCGGAGACACGCGCCCGGAAGATTCAGCAATTCGTTCAGATGCTGGAACGGAATGAAAAAATACATTCGTAGTCAACGAATTATTCCGGGCTTGTCACAAATAGGTCGATTTCTCCTCGACCAGCTTTTTCGCCTTCGCGATAAATTCTTCGAGCGGTATGGAACCTTCATCGCCTTTGCCGCGGGTGCGGACGCTTACGGCGTTGGCGGCGGCTTCTTTGTCGCCCATGACTAGCAGGTAGGGAATCTTCTGCATGGTCAGGTCGCGGATTTTTGCGTTCATTTTTTCGTTGCGGTCGTCGAGTTCCACGCGCAAGCCCGCTATTTGTAACTGTGACTGTACTGTTTTTGCATAGTCGATGTGTTTTTCGCTGATTGGCACCAATCCTACCTGCATTGGCGCTAACCACAGCGGGAACGCGCCCGCGTAGTGCTCGATGAGCACGCCGAAGAAGCGTTCCACCGAGCCGAACAGCGCGCGATGCACCATGACGGGCTGATGGCGCTCGCCGTCTTCGCCGACGTATTCGAGATCGAAGCGGGCGGGAAGGTTGAAGTCGAACTGCACAGTCGATAGCTGCCACAGGCGGCCCAGCGCATCGACCAGTTTGATGTCGATCTTGGGACCGTAGAAGGCTGCCTCGCCGGAGATGGTCCTGAACGGAATGCCTTTGCGTTGCAGCGCGTGCTCCAGCGAGTCGATGGCCAGCGACCATTTGTCATCGGAACCGGCGTAGTTCTTGCGGTCCTTCGGGTCCCATGTGGAAAGCTCGACCTTGAACTCTGCGAAGCCGAAGGTCTTCAATACGGCTTCCGCGAAGTCGATACAGGCGACGACCTCATCTTCAATCTGTTCGGGCGTACAGAAGATGTGCGCGTCATCTTGCGTAAATCCGCGCACGCGCAGCAGGCCGTGCATGGTGCCGCTGCGTTCGTAGCGATAGACGTTGCCCAGCTCGGCGAGACGCACCGGCAGGTCGCGATAGCTTTTCGGCGTGTTCTTGTAGATGAGGATGTGGCCGGGGCAGTTCATCGGCTTCAGTTGATAATCGGCATCATCCAGTTCCATGGGCGTGTACATGTTCTGCGCATAGTAACCCGCATGTCCGCTGATCTTCCATAGTTCGTGGCGCATGACGTGCGGGGTGAAGACCAAATCGTAACCGCGACGGATACATTCTTCGCGCATCCAGTCTTCCATGATCTTGCGAATGATGCCGCCCTTGGGATGCCAGAAGATGAGGCCCGCTCCGGCAATCTCCTGGATCGAGAAAAGATCGAGCTGCTTGCCAAGCACGCGATGGTCGCGGCGGGCAGCTTCTTCCAGTCGCGCGAAGTGCTCATCCATCTCTTTCTTATTGAAAAATGCTGTCCCATAGAGGCGCTGGAGTTGCGGATTTTTCTCATCGCCCAGCCAGTAGGCACCGGCGAGGCTCAGCACTTTGAAGGCCTTGACGCGGCTGGTGGAAGGCACATGCGGGCCACGACAAAAGTCGACAAACGCGCCGTTGCGATAGAGGGAAATCTTTTCGCCGGGCTGCGTGAAGCGCTCGACGAAGTGCATTTTCATA
>JAJYGR010000320.1 GCA_021790655.1 Acidobacteriota bacterium
AATGGAGGACGGCGCGCGCGTCGATGTGGACGAGTACGACAAGGACAGCGCGCGCGACTTCGCGCTATGGAAAGCGACCAAGCCGGGAGAGTTTCATTGGGACACGACGCTCGGCGCGGGTCGTCCGGGCTGGCACATTGAGTGTTCCGCCATGGCAACGGAGTATCTGGGCGACAGTTTCGACCTGCATGTGGGCGGAGAGGACCTGATGTTTCCTCACCATGAAAACGAAATCGCGCAGTCGGAGTCCGCCAGTGGAAAAAACTTTGCCCGCCACTGGATGCATGTGCGATTTCTGCTAGTGGAAGGCAAGAAGATGTCGAAGTCGCTGGGGAACTTTTATACGCTGCGCGATCTGCTGCTACACGGCTACAAGGCGTCGGCGATCCGTTTTCTGCTGACCTCCGTTCCCTATCGCAATCAACTAAATTTCACTTTCGATGGACTCCTGGAATCGACCCATGCCGTGGAACGACTGCGCAGCTTTGCGGACCGCCTGCGCAAAGGCGGCTTTCCTGCTGGAATGAATCCAACCTTGTTGGCGGCCACAAAACACGCAGACGCTGCGTTTACCGCTGGATTGGAAGACGACCTGAACACGGCGGAAGCGCGGGCAGCGATCTTCGACCTGGTAAGGCTGGCGAACTCGTCTTCCGATCGAGGGGAATTGCAGACGGAAAACGTTGCTCCAATTCTGGAAGTGCTGGCGAAATTCGACGCCGTGTTTGCTGTGCTGGAAGACCGCGACGATGCGGTAACGCGGCTGGCGCTACAGTGGGCCGAGCGCGAAGGGCGCATGGGGGAAGCTAGCCCGGATCTGATGGCGCGCTACTCTCTGACCGACGAAAGGATCGACCAGTTGATTGCCGAACGCAATGCCGCGCGCAAAGCACGCGATTTTGCCCGCGCCGATGCCATCCGTCAGGAGTTGGCGACTAAAGGAATTCTGCTGGAAGACAGCCCGGACGGCGTGCGCTGGCGCAGAAAGTAGACTCACCGCAATCCCTCCAAAATCGTGGCTAAGCTTCTTCCAGGTCTGCGGCTTCTATCCTTTGCTCTCCGTGGCCAGGCTGCAATCTGGACGACGTCACCAGGAAAACTGCCAGCAGAATAATGACCATGCCGAACCATTCATTTCCCTGCAAGCGCTCGCCGAGAAGCAGCGCGCCAAGCAGCACGGCAACCATAGGATTGACATAGGCATACGTCGCCACCTTGGCCACCGGAATGTATTGCAGTAGCCACGTGTAGGAAGTAAAGCCAATCAGTGACCCAAACACAATGAGGTAAGCGATGGCGGAGATGCTGTCGCGGTTCCATTGCGCGTGGCTCCAGTCGCGCAGACATGTGGCGAGGATCAGGTCGCAAATGCTGGCGATCAGCATCTCCCATCCGGCGCAGACAAAGGGGTCGAGCGTAAGCTTGCTGTGGCGCGACAGGATGGATCCGCTGGCGAAGGAAAGCGCGCCAAGCAATAAAATTACAACTGCGAAGATTTCGTGTCGATCTCCATGCAAACCTGTGTGCGCACTGGGCCAAGCAAGAATTGCCAGCCCCATAAACCCAAGCACCAGGCCAATTTGTCCGCGGCTTCGCAGTCGTTCTCCGTTAGGTAGCTGTAGTTCGATTAACGCTACGTAGACAGGCACAATGGCCACCAGCAAGGCAGACAGTCCACTGGGAAGGTAGAACTCTGCCCACACCAGACCCACGTTTCCCGTGAACAAGAGCAGCACGCCAAGCATGAAAATGCGGCGCATCTCCATAGCTGGCCCCAAGACGCGCTTGCCGCGCAGGGCAGCGAAGGAAAGCATAAGACATCCGCCGATGCCGAGACGGACACCAGCCAAAACCGGAGCAGGCATAAAGTGTACGCCGAAGCGCGCAGCGGTATAAGTTGCACCCCAAAACGTGTATACGCAGGCAAAGGCGATCAAAATTTGATATCGCGGCGGCTGGGGTTTTGAGAGAGAATCCATTGTGTCTATCGTCTATTTTATGGGCATGTTTTCGGCTTTTCTCCCGGTCCACACCAAAACAGAAAAATTTCGCCGCAAAAATTTTTGAAGCGTGCTGCGGAGAGTCCACGCTATACTGGTTGTAGGGTTTCTCATGCGCAAGGCATTCTATTTCGCGGTCGGTGTCGACGTTCCCGTGGAACGCATCTGGCGCATGTGTCCGCGCCAATACCTGCGCAGCCTGCCTGCCTGCACGCGACCTAGTCTGTTTGGCAGCGACTAAGCTGCTCGTCACTCGTCTGGCGACCATTCGAGCGTAAGCCCGATGTTCTTCGGCTTCGATACTTCCCTCTTCCGAATGATTGACCTGCTACTCCTTTACGGGGTCAGCGTGTACGCCCACAGTTTCCAACTGCGAGGAGAATGATGATGCAGAGCATTGGCAATGGTTTCTACAAAAATAGTGAGAAATTCAGCAAATTTGGCCCGAAGTTACATGGTCCCGTCCCTGGACCAAAGTCGAAAGCCGTGGTGGAAGCCGATGGCAAATGGATTTCACCGAGCTATACCCGCTCCTACTCGATGGTAGCCAAGCGCGGACGCGGCGCGCGCATTGAAGACGTGGACGGCAATGAGTTTCTCGATCTTGCCGCTGGAATTGCGGTCTGTTCGACGGGACATTGCCACCCCGAAGTGGTGAAAGCAATCCAGGACCAGGCAGCGGAGCTGATTCATATTTCCGGCACGGATTTTTATTATGAGAGCATGATCCAGTTGGCCGAGAAGCTCTCCAGCATCGCGCCAATGCCGGGACCGCATAAGTTTTACTATGGCAACTCCGGCGCAGAGGCGGTCGAGTGCGCCCTGAAGCTGGCGCGTTATCACACCGGTCGGCAGAACATTATCGCCTTCTTTGGCGCATTCCATGGCCGCACCATGGGTGCGCTTTCACTGACGGCCTCGAAGCCGCAGCAACGCCGCCGCTTTGCTCCTCTAGTGCCGGGCGTGACGCATGTGCGCTACCCCTACGCGTATCGCGGGTGCAGTGGCGGACCGCAGGCGGAAGAAGAATTTGCGCTGGGCTGTGCCCGCTACATTGAAGAAAAACTTTTCAAGACAACGCTGCCTCCGGAAGAAGTTGCGGCCATCTTTGTCGAACCCATTCAGGGCGAGGGCGGTTATGTCGTCGCGCCTACGATCTTTATGCAAGAGCTACGCAAAATTTGCGACCGACACGGCATTCTGCTGGTAGTGGATGAAGTGCAGTCCGGCGTGGGTCGCACCGGCAAATGGTGGGCCATCGAACACACCGGCGTCGAGCCGGACATGGTCTGCATTGCCAAGGGAATTGCCAGCGGTATGCCGTTGAGCGTCTGCATGACGCGCGCGAGCATTATGGACTGGAAGCCGGGCTCGCACGCCTCAACGTATGGCGGCAATCCGGTCGCGATTGCAGCGGCCATGGCAACGTTGAAGGTGCTGGAAGAAGGCGGCATGGCGAATGCGGCCAAGGTGGGCGATGCGATGATGCAGCGGCTGAAGGAATGGCCGGAGAAGCATCCCATCGTCGGCGACGTGCGAGGACGCGGGTTGATGATTGGCATTGAGATCGTCAAGGACCAGCAGTCTCGCGAAGCGGCTGGCGAATGGCGCAATCAGATTGAAACCCTGGCCTATGAGCGTGGCCTGCTGGTGCTGGGCTGCGGCGAGACTTCGATCCGCCTTGCACCACCGCTCATCCTGAAACAGGAGGAGGCGGACATAGCTCTCGACATTCTGGAAGAGTGCATCGCCCTGGTCGAAAATCAACAGGTTTCAGCGCTGGCGGCTGCTCACGCGTAGGAGCGGTTCTCCCTTTAACCGGGAGAATACTCCACAGGATAAAGGGCAGCGAATTTATGTTGCCCTTTTCATTTACCTCTTGTTACAGTGGTGCCACACTTTCCTATGCAAATCTCGCGTTTTACGCAAACCCGCCTGTCTATCTTTGAGCGAACACTCGGTTGGCTGGATCATCAAACCCTGGCCAGGACGCTCCCAAAAAGCAATGCGGCCCATCTCACGACGGGGTTGCGCGGAGAAGATGCTGCCTACTTCCACCTGCGCCGCCTGGGTTATACAATTGTGGCGCGGCGCTGGCGCAGTCCAAAATTACGCGGCGATATTGACTTGATTGGCTGGGACGGCGAATGGCTTTGCTTTATTGAGGTGAAGACACGCTCCTCCCGGAGCTTTCA
>JAJYGR010000157.1 GCA_021790655.1 Acidobacteriota bacterium
CCTCCCATTTTTTTAGATTGAGATTTTCATCCTGCGAAGGAGCGGCGCTTCCGGTACTTTCGCTGCTCGATTTGCCTTTTTCCGTCACTTTTTTGACAGGTGACGGCGCATTTCCGCGTAATTTCGCCGCAGAGGGTGCATCCGGCAATTGCGCCTGCAAACCGGCAGGCGCGACCCACGCGAGCATAACCAGACCGCTCCATACCAGTACTCTTCGTAACATGCCCTCATCCGCAAAGAAGTTCGGGTAATGCCTGGGTCCGCTTACGATCCTTCTGACCGGCAGCAAAAGAACGTGTCTCTATCTATCAACCTATCAATATTTCGCTATAGCGTGTTTCAAAAATACGGTTTGTATCGGGGCATGGCTTTAGCCCCTGAAGATTTTTGACTGATCCGGGCCAAAAGTATTTATGAAACACGCTCTATGGAAAATTTTCTTTTTGGGAAAATCGGGGCGATGGCAGTAGCAAGCGCGTCCCTGGATCTGCGCAGATCAGAGCCATGCGCCTGGAAGAAATTCGCGCAGGAAGTCCAGCCCTATTTCCCCCGCGATTGCTGTGCCGAATGTCTTAATGACAACTCCGGAGTTTCGGCTCGGCCCGGGATAATACGCTGGTGTCAAGCCAGCTCCCAATGCGCGGCCCAAAATTGCGGAATAGTTGGGGGTGTTGTTCCCCGCATCTGTCCGCCCGACAAAAACACGAGTCAACGCATACCTTGTTCTGCGAAAAATACTCTGTTCTCGGCCCATCCGGTAATAGCGCGGATCTTCATGAAACGCGATCGGCAGCAGACCATCCGCAAACAATCGAAAGCTCGTTTGCCGCACTGCCGCAGCGCCAAAGCGCTCGCCAAAACCTCCCGCATCCGTGCCATATTGAGGGTTGGTCTTTTCAGAAACTCCCCAACTCGCGGAAATCAAGGCTGGAAGCAGATCGGACGGATTGATCATCTCCTGACCCACGAATTTCAACTTGCCCTTCGTCGTGAGCTTTTGGGCGCGATACTCCGTAGGAATGGTGCGCCAGTAAAAATTGGCGTATGGCTTGGAGGCATTGGAGGCGGTGTGCGCGGCGGGAGTTTTTTGCGGCACGGGAGCATCTGGCAATAGGGAAGACGGGGCCGGTGCGTCCGGCAGCGGTACGGGTTGCGGCCTGCGCGCCGCTATCGCTTGTACGGCAAGAAGAACGCTCGCGACCACCGCGAGCCTGCAAAATGATCTCAAAATCGGCAACGCTCAGTATCCAGGGATTTTACTTTCTTGATGGGACCGGCTTTTGCACCGCATTCCCTTGTAAGCGGCCCACAAATCGGCGTCACGGGGATGGCATTCGTGTCCTCTCCAGCAATTAGAATAAGCCCTCATTTCCGACCCGGCTCGGACATGCTGTCGGGCTCTCGAAAGATCGTCAAGTGGGAAAAAACCGCGCGCGGAACAAATTCCCGCAGCAGGTCAAAGGCGGCCAGGCCTTCAATCGAGCCACCGAACTCCCGCAGGGCCGCTCCGCCGTTGCGGCTGTCCGACGGGTAATACACCATCGACAGGCCCACGGCCATTCCGCGGCCCAGAAAACCGGCGTAGTTCGGAACTTCTTTCCCCTGGTCATTTCTGGCGATGAACACCTGCTCCAATGCGTAAACCGTACGTCGGACGTTGCTGCTGCTTTCGCCCAGCCGATAGTAACGAGGGTCTTCATGGAGGAGCGCAGGCATCACCGCATCGGTGAACAGCCGGTCGGAGTCCTCGCGTGCGACGGCGGCGCCAAACCTCTGCTCCAACGCGTCAGTGTCCGTCCCATATTTGGGGTCGCTGTTCAGATACTGGCTTTCCACGCCGGAATACAGCGCCGGCAGCAGATTGATCGGCTCCACCATCTGCCGCCCAGCATAGAGAAATTTCTCTCGTAAGTTCAGCCGATGCGCTGTCTCTCCCGGAAAAATCGTGCGCGCGTAGAGAGGCGCATAGTGAATCGCATTGCCGGTTGTAGAGGCGGCTGCTTGCGGCGTGGGAGCATCGGGTAGAGTCGCGTCTGCAAGGGACTTCACTTCCTTCGATTCGGTAGGCGGACCATTGGAATCAGCCAATAAGGGATAAGCGCAAACCAGTGCGACTGCAAGCATAACGACCGAAAAAACACGCGGCAAGCGCCACCCCTGGAATGTTTTAATTACTGCTTTGGACGAACCCGAATCCAGTTGGTTATCGCATGCTGCAAGCCGCCTCTCTACTGCCCTATGTACACCATGGCAACTGCATCCGAAAAACAAGGGACGGGGAAAGTGCTCGGGCACGCGAGTTTGCAAGGCTCGGGGTCCGCCGGTGGAACTCACTTCTTCCATCGCGAATCGGTGACGGTCCTCCGCGCCTATGGATACAATGTGTCATTGCCATAAGGGACTTGAGCAACGCTCCGGCGCTCACCACTTCCAATAGTAGAGGAAGAGAAAGAGAAGCGATACTGGCGGAGGAAAAGGAAATGAACGTCATGATGAAAAAGCTGCCGAATCCCGCTTCGCGCCGCAGCAGCATGGGCGTTCCCTCGGCCCTGCCCGGGCTACTCTTCCTTTGTCTGCTCGTCGCCGGTTGTAGTCATCGTCGCGTCCAGGCTCCAGTGCCTCCACCTCCGCCAACGGAAACGGAGCGACCAACTCCGCCACCTATTGTAGAGGTCCCGCCGCAACATCATGGAAAAGCGCTGTACAGTGAAGTCGGAATCGCCAGTTGGTATGGTGCTCCGTATCACAATGCTCGTACCGCAAATGGGCAAATCTACAATGAGAACGCGATGACAGCGGCCCATCGAACTCTCCCCATGGGTACCATCGTGCGAGTCACCAATCTGGCGACGCGCCAGTCCGCAGTCGTCACCATTACGGATCGAGGACCATTCGTTCCAAATCGAATGATCGATCTGTCGCGCGCCGCCGCCATCAAAACCGGCGTCTATCGCACTGGAGTTGCAAGGGTGCGCATGGATGTGCTGCGAAGTCCACACCCCATCGCCGTAGGCGGACGATGGTGCGTACAGATCGGAGAGTTTCGCCATGCGCGTACTGCAATTGAACTGCGCGATCGACTACAGCGTAAATTTTCGGACAGCAATGTGATCGAATTTAAGGGAGCGACCGGGTACTGGGTACGCATCCGTCCTGCTGGAGAATCGCATCGAGCCGCAACCGACGTTGCCGATTCTTTGCAAACGTCCGAAGGAAAACCTTACGTTGTTCGATTGAATTAAAAGTTTCGAAAGAACAATAAAGAACAATAAGGACGCTAATGCGACGCGACTACGGGTTCCTGGTCTTTTGTTTCTTGATGGCTACGCTAAGCTGCGCAGCGCAAAACTCGATTCCGCCCGCAGCGCATAACCAAAATCTTGACGCTGCCCTGCCTCAAGCACACGTTCAGAATTCCTCCGCAAATATCGCGACCCTGCCGTCGGAGGAGGCCACTTCCAACAGCAATGTGTACACGCTGCCCCCTGACCTGCTTGCCAAAGCCATCACCCTGACCCGCCTGCGTGCAATTCTTTCTTTTGGCGGCACAGCCTGGTCGATTGCGGTTCTCCTTCTGGCGCTTGCGATGCGCTGGCCCGCGCGCCTGCGCGACTGGGCCGAACGAATTACGCGCCGCCGCTGGCTCCAGGGGCTTCTGTTTCTTCCGCCCGCGATCTTGTTTTTTATCGCGATGTCGTTGCCTCTGGAAATCTACAGCCAGCACGTTGAGCGGGCCTATGGACTCTCCGTCCAGTCGTGGCCCAGTTGGACTGGCGACCAGCTCAAGGCGTGGCTTCTTTCTCTGGCCGTGTTTACGCCGATTCTTCTGCTCATGTTCTGGATCATTCGTAAATCTCCGCAGCGGTGGTGGCTCTGGTTCTGGCTATGCACGCTGCCGGTCATCGTCTTCGGCGTCTTTATTTCGCCAATGTGGATCGACCCGATGTTCAATCATTTTTCTCCGCTGGAAAAAAGCGATCCGCAACTCGTCGTCCAATTGGAGCGATTGGCCCGGCACGCTGGCCTGGAAATTCCTCCCTCACGCATGTTTCTGATGCGGGCCAGCGAGAAAGTGACCGGCCTCAACGCGTATGTCACCGGAATTGGGGCGTCCAAGCGCATTGTGGTCTGGGACACCACGATCCAAAAGCTGCCGTCCGATGAGATTCTGTTCGTTGTCGGCCATGAAATGGGCCACTATGTGCTCGAACATATTTACAAGGGTCTTGCTTTCACCGCTCTCGTCCTGCTGGTTTTACTGGGGCTCACCTATCGATGCGTGGCGTGGCTGGTCCTCCGCTACCGCGCGCAATGGGGCATTCGCGGAGTGGACGATTGGGCCGCCTTCGCCGTGCTGCTGCTCGTCTTCACCGGCTTCAGCTTTCTCTTCTCACCGATCGCAAACTCCTTCAGTCGATGGGAGGAGCATCAGGCAGACATCTATGGACAGGAGGCGATCCACGGCCTGGTCGCAAGCCCGCGGATGACGGCACAGAAGGCATTCGTAGCCTTAGGCAGCGTCTATCTGGAGGCGCCACACCCGAATCCATGGATTGAGTTCTGGCTGTACAGCCATCCGTCAATTTCCCACCGCGCCAACTTCGCCGCACACTATGATCCATGGCTTGCGGGGAGAAACCCGCGTTATTTCGCGAAATAATATTCGCTGAATAAAGAAGGTCTAACTGCAACAAACCGCCTAATATTTAGCTATGGATTGTCTATTTTGCAAGATCGCGGTTGGAGAAATCTCCGCTACGAAGTTCTATGAGGATACGTCCTGCATT
This sequence comes from Acidobacteriota bacterium, assembly GCA_021790655.1. Classification (GTDB taxonomy): domain Bacteria; phylum Acidobacteriota; class Terriglobia; order Terriglobales; family Acidobacteriaceae; genus JAKAAZ01. The sequence continues at coordinate 4,788 of JAJYGR010000157.1, forward strand.
GCGTTTTCCGACATTCATCCGCAAGCTCCGGTACATCTGCTGATTATTCCGCGCCAGCACATCGCCTCGCTCGAAGCGGCCAATGAGAAAGATCAGGAACTTCTGGGGCATCTCATGCTGGTCGCAGCGGAGTTGGCGAAACAGCAAAAGTTGTCGAAGGGTTTTCGGGTAGTGATGAATACTGGAGTCGATGGCGGGCAGACGGTAAATCACCTGCACCTGCATCTGTTGGGAGGCCGCGCGATGCACTGGCCCCCAGGCTAGCGGTTTCCATGGTAGGTGTACTCAGCGGGATAGATTTCCGCGCGGCTTTTCCTTCAAGAAAAGCTGTACAGAGTGATCGTTGGCCGGGTTACAGTAACCGTGGAACTGCTCTAAGGTTTTCGTTTTTCGTTTCTGCGATCGACTGCTCGGAGCTTCTGAATCACGCCTCTACAACTTGCCGCTCATCTTCCTCTTCCACCTCGATGCCATAGCGTCGCAACAGGTTCGGCAGGGTCTGCGAAAAAGCGGAACGTGGCATTACAGTGTCGCAGCCAGCTTCAATGGCCTTCGCTTTCAGCTCCCCTTGAAGGTGCGAGAGAAACCCGACGATGGATGTGGCGCGTTTCAATTTGAGCTTCAACTTGGGAATCAGCGTGAGAGGCTTGGCATTCGCGTTGTTCAAATCGAACACAATCAATGTCGGACGCTCCTCGTCCGGCAATGCGAACATCTGCGCAAGCGTCTCTTTGTCATTCTTGACGAAAGCCACTTTGATGCCGAGCTTGCGTGCTGTTTCCTGAATTTTGGCAATAAAGAACAGATCGTCGATGAAACAGTAAATTCGCGCCGGAGCGTTCGTTGACGGGGCTGCCGGGCTGGCCGTCGCCTCAATGCCGTCCACCGGTAGCCCTGTACTGGACGTATTGACGTACGACTGGCCATTCGGATTGCCGTTGAAGTTTCCGTTGCCATTGCCGTTGTAATGTGGATTGGAGTGGCCGCGTTGTAGCTCAATCGTCGAAGGCGGCGCGTCCGCATAGTTTCCATTCGCCGCCCGATAGCTGTGGTCCATGGGGCCGACGAACACTTTGGGACGACGCTGCTTACCGTTCCGCCGCTGCTGGCCGTTGCCGCGAGTATTCGGCTGGCCCTGTCCCTGGTTTTGACCTTGCCCGGAATTCTGATTTTTCTTGAAAAATCGCTTCTTGGACTTCCGGGATTGGTTCTCCTTGCGGGGGGCATTCGGCTGCGCGGAATTTGCCGATGGATTGTTGGCCTGTGGAACTCCGGATGCGGACTGGGAAGGATTGCCGGCCCCTCCGCGGCGCTTACGGCGACGGCGAAAATTTTGCTTCTGCCTGGGGGCATTCGGATTCGCTTGAGGAGACGAAGGAGTCTCCTGTGACGGCGTTGTATCGGTTGTCATCGAGGCACTTCCTTGGAACTTACATGAATTGAACGCAAGGCTTTTCGAGGGACCGTAAGATCCAGACCTGCGAGGCTTTTTTCGAGCAGCATATGAGGTTTTTGTCTCAAATGTAGTTTCGCTTACCCACCTGTTTGTTCTGCCTCATCCGTACACGGCAGCCCGGTGGATCCTGACAGTCGACGGTAGCTTCACGCTGTTGGAGCGTACACTTGCTGCGCTTCCGGACTGTACTTTTGTTCCTGTCCTAAAAGTATGTGATCGGCGAGCCACGGATACCAGAAAGGCGTGCGGCTACAGCCAAACGATGAGCAAGTCTGATGCTACTCCGACCGTACAAAATCGGCAAGTAGCAGACACAAGGAAAAACCGGATTCTCGAACGCGCCTGTCACAGTTGTCTGAAATACAAACTGATATCAGGGATTCTGAATAATAATTGAATGTTGAAGATGATGAAAGCCAAGGCTGGAGAATCGACGCGCGGGATTCTCAAAAAAAATAGACCTTGGCCTAAATCAAACGGGTCACTGGCCTCCCGCTTACATCGGGTAGACCCGCTTATAACGCTTCTTACAACTGTTCAATCTGGAGCCGTCCCGGTTTCCAGTCTTTTAGCTGGAAACTCGTATGGACGACTCGACATAATCGAACTTGGTCTATGCTCCAGCCCATTGGGCTTAGATTGCGTCGCCTTGCCTCGCATTACCAATATGCACTTCGAGTACCAATTTGACACGCTATAAAATCAACAACTTGCAGCAACCCATAGCAACAACGTTCTAAAATTCCGTAGACACAACGACCTTTAAATCCGCAAATTCATAGTCTTGCATCGGGAAATGGCGTTTTTAGAATTAGAAGAAGAGGATATCCATCATTTCCTTGCGACAAAACCTTCAACGCTGGCAGTTGGGACAAAAATGAGTGCCGCGTCCCCCCAGGACGATTCTACGGATCGGCGTCTGGCAGACGAGACATGGCTCGCCAGTTCTCATATACACTTTGTGTTCCAGTTGGAAAAAGCCGCGGACGCCATCCGCATCCACATAGTCGGAAACTGAGGAGCCACCCAGCGCGATAGCTTCCCGCAGCACACTCTGGAGCGATACATGCAGTCGCGCCATCTCTCTGGCGCTCAATCCCGCGGCCTGCCTGCGCGGGCGAATTCCCGCGCGAAAGAGACTTTCATCGGCATAGATATTGCCCACTCCATGGAGAAGCGACTGATTCAGCAATGCAGACTTAATCGGCGTCCTCCGTCCACGAAAAAGGACGCGAAAGGCATTCTCGGAAATTTCCAGCGGTTCCTGTCCGGTGCCAACAAAACTACCGGATGCAGCATCCTGCGGTCTGAGCTTCCGGAGCTCGGGCGTGTTCGAAACGCTCTGGTCCGCACTACTCAGCACCGACAGCCGACCGAAGCGCCGGGGATCGACGAAGCGAATCTCGCGGTGATCGTCCAGTTCGACAATGGCGTGCGTGTGGAGAGGCACAGGCACATCGGGCTGCGATACCAGAAGCCGGCCAGTCATTCCCAGGTGGACCAGCCACTGCCCGCGTGAGATTTTTCCATCGCTTTCCAATATCAAATCCACCACAATATGTTTGCCCACGCGATGCACCCTATCCACGGTACGGCCTGTGAGAGCGGCGGCGATTTCGGTCGGTTTCGATCGAAACGGCTCACGCTTGGAGCCAAGCCATACGGAAATAATTGTGCGTCCGCGCACGCGCGCATCCACGCCACGCGCGATGGTTTCGACCTCGGGTAATTCTGGCATTCTGGTATGTACCTGCTCCTGGCTGCGTGGCCTGCCGGGCCTTTCACTCCCCCTTCCTCTTTTACAGAGCCACACGGTAGTATAGGATTCTTAGTTGTGAGTGCTTCCAATGCTGGCATTTCGCCTGCGACCTTCTGCAAGACAATCGTGGCCCGACACAATCTGCAATGCCTTGATCTGCGCAGTTTTTTGTGTGTCAAGCCATGGAAATGAGTAAAGATGCGAGCAAAGACAGCAATAGTGTTGGGCGCCCAGTGGGGCGATGAAGGTAAAGGAAAAATCGTCGACGTTCTGTCTGGGCGTTTTTCGGTCGTGGCGCGTTATGCCGGCGGTCACAACGCCGGCCACACCGTCATTATCAGCGGCAAAAAGTTCGTTCTGCAACTGGTGCCTTGCGGCGTATTGCGGCCCGACTGCCGCGCCGTGATTGGCAATGGAGTGGTGCTGGATCCGATGGCGTTTCTGAGAGAAATCGACCGCCTGAAGGACCTCGGTGTCGATGTTGCCGGGCAGTTGTTTATCTCCGACCGCGCGCATGTCATTCTGCCCTACCATCGCATGATTGAGCTGGCAGCGGAGAACGCGCCGGGCCGTATGAAAATCGGCACAACCAGCCGCGGCATCGGGCCTGCATACGAAGACAAAATGAAACGCAGCGGACTCCGGGTAATCGATCTTTTGAACCCTGCCATCCTGCGCACGCACATCCACAATGCCTGCCATGAAAAGAACACAATCGCGCACGCGCTTTTCGGTACTGATCCCCTGGATCCGAACAAGATGTATGAAGAATATGCCGGCGCCGCCGAGCGCATCGCCCCCTTCATCGCCGATACCTCGCGGATACTGAACCAGGCCTTGCGCGACGGCCAAAGCATCATGTTTGAAGGCGCGCAGGGCACCATGCTCGACATCGACCATGGAACGTATCCGTTTGTGACATCTTCCTCGGCCACCGCAGGCGGCGCGGTCATCGGCACCGGCGTTGGCCCAACGGCGATAGGCACTGTCATCGGCGTTACCAAGGCCTATGTTACTCGGGTTGGCGAAGGCCCGTTACCCACCGAAATCCACTCGGAGCAAGGCGAACTTCTGCGTATCCGCGGGCAGGAGTATGGCGCCGTCACCGGACGCCCACGCCGCTGTGGCTGGCTCGATCTGCCGCTGCTGCGCTATTCGACCGAGATCAACGGTACGGAATGGCTGGTAGTCACCAAACTGGATGTCCTGGACGCATTGAAGGAAATTCCCGTATGCGCGGCTTACAAAATCGACGGCAAAACAACCGATTCGATTCCTGCGGACGTGCGCGGCCTGGAATCGATCCTGCCTGTTTTGACGACACTGAAAGGCTGGAGCGAGCCGACGGAGAACGTCCGAACATTTGAAGGACTCCCTGCTGCGGCAAAAGACTATTTGAAGTTTCTCGAAACCGAATCTGGGGCAAAGATCGGTATGATCTCAACAGGACCCGACCGCGACCAGACGATCCTTCTGCCGGAGTTCGCGGCCACGCTCGATGCGATGGCCCAGAAGTAGCCTGCAACCAAGTAATTTTCGCCGAGTCCATGACTCGCATTGCCGCTTGCTCACCCCAAAGCATGCCAAGGAGAAGTTTGACAATGATTTCATTTATTGTTCGCATGCGTTTTTCTCAGGAAGATCGTGCTCAGGTATTAAGCGCTGTCCAGCATTTGGCGCATGCCTCGCGTAAGGAGCCAGGTTGCGTCACTTACATTCCCCATGAAATGGCCGGCGACTCAAGCCTGGTCATGATCTACGAGCAGTACCGGGATGAAGCTGCACTGGAGGCCCATCGCGCTTCCCCGCACTTCCACGAACACGCCATCGGTGGCCTGTACCAGTGGATGAAGGAGCGGCATGTGGAGGATTTGAACGCCTTGGCATAGGACTTCTCCGCCTCATCCCATTTATCTGTACTGTTTCGTACCGACGGGCTGCACATTCCCCCCACGTTCCGCATCCCATATTTGTGCAAAATTTAATTTTTGACACTGGACCGCGAGCGAACTACCATCCCGATACAGCCATGCGCGCGTATTTCTTTTCATCCAGACACTTTGCAATCCGAGAAAAGGCAATCCATACCGGCGTTTGGATTGTGCTGGCTATGTTGTCGGCGCCACCGGCCATCGCGGCCACGATCCCGCACCCTCACCACCAGCCAAAACCAATCGTCCGCATTATCGAAAGGAAAGAGCGGCAATTGCAGCAGGCGGAAATTGAGGCCAACACCACCACCATTGCCTCCATGCTTTCCGATGACTATCTGGGGATTTATTCCGATGGCACGCTGGCGACAAAACCGGAGACGATCGCCAGCTTTAAAACTGGCGCAACACACTTCACCACAATCAATACATCCGATCGCAAAATTCGCATCTTCGGCAGCAGCACCGCAGTGGTAGTTTCAAAAGCGGAGGTCATCGGCAAGATCGGCGGCGAACAAGTGAACGGACATTATCGCTATACGCGTGTTTATCACCGCGCCAATGGGGCGTGGAAGGTCGTCAGCTTTGAAGCCAGCGCCTTGCGTGAAAAACCAAAGGCGCACATAAGCAAATAAGCCTATCGATCGGTTTTGAGCCATGCCTCGCGCAGCCGCTCCCAGGTAACTGCAAGGCTTTCCGGTAAGACCCGCGTTTCTCCAATCACCGTCATAAAATTTGTATCTCCGGCCCAGCGCGGCAGCATGTGAAGGTGCAGGTGTCCAGCAACGCCAGCCCCGGCAGCCTTGCCCAGGTTCATGCCCAGGTTGATCCCGTCCGGGCGGTAGACGCTTCGCAAAATCTGCTCCAGCCGCTGCGCCAGCGCCATCATCTCCTGCGCTACTGGCGGTCCCAGCCTGCTTAGCTCATCGATATGGGCATACGGCACGATCATGGCGTGGCCGGAGTTGTAGGGAAATGCATTCAGGCAGACGTAACAGTGCTCTCCACGATAGACGATATTGACGGAGCGATCGGCTTCGTCGGGCTGCATGTCATGTTCCACTGCATACGCCGTGGCCTCCAGCAGATTACAGAAAACGCAGCCGCAATCCCCGGGCCATTCGGCCAATAGGGGAGGCACGCCCTGGCGTGTCGCCGAGTCGACTGTGCTGACATATTGGTAGCGCCACGGGGTCCAGAGCGTATCCATAGAGGAAGTATAGAGCGGATTGGTTGACATTCTCCGAATTCGCTCCGGAGGCAAACCGGCGAAACGTCCTTGTGATTTGGCTGAAGCCTCAAGGCCCTTCACTTCATGCGGACTTGACCGTGCTTGCGACAGCTCGTCCTATGTCTGCCAGAATCGCATAACGCTCTTTTGACTGAAGTGAACATTCTGTCAGATAAGCCGTCACTAATACCGGTGCACGACGCGGCACCCAGATCACGGCGATGTCGTTGGTGCTGCCATGCCCGCCGGACCCGGTCTTGTCTCCGATCTTCCAGTCTTCGGGCATACCCGCTCGCAGACTGGTCGCGCCAGTGGTATTCGTCAACATCCAGTTGGCCAGCATCGAACGCGACGAGACGCTCAGTACGTTCCCGAAGACAAAGCGATGTAGATCGTCCAACATGGCCGCAGGTGTCGTCGTGTCCCTGGGATCGCCCGGCGTGGCCTCGTTCAGCGTAGGCTCTGTTCGATCCAGGCGCGTTACGGGATCGCCGATGGAACGCAGAAATGCGGTCAAGGCCTTAGGGCCGCCAAAACTGCTTAGGAGCAGATTGGCGGCGGTGTTGTCGCTCAAGGTCATGGCGGCCTGACAAAGTTCGGCAACCGTCATCTCCTCAGGACCCACGTGCTTCTCAGTAATTGGGGAGTAGGTAACCAGGTCTTTGCGGGAGAAAATGATCTTGCGATCCAGCCGCTCGATACCTTTGTCCACACGTTGTAGCACCAATGCGGTGGACGCGACCTTGGATGTGCTGCACATGGGAAACCGCTCGTTCAACCGAATACCTACACGCCTTCCGGTGGATGTATCCAATACGGCGCACCCTAATCTGCCGCCACTTTTCTTTTGGATTTCTCTCAAATCGAAGGCAAGATCTTCCGTTTGTTCACCACTCAGAAAAATCGGTGAAGACAAAGCAGCAATGACCATAGTGGCAATCGCTGTACGACGCGTCATGAGATTTGATAGAGATTGCATGCTGTCCGGACATCGGCTTTCAGCTTAGCTTGAATTGACCCACTGCAAATCCGCTCAGGTCGGCGTCTTATACCCGGATCACCAGCTTGCCCATGTGCGCATCTCCAGAACGCAATAAAGAAATAAACGCGCCCGGTGCCTGCTCGATGCCCTGGATGGCCGTCTCCTGATGCAGCAATTTGCCTGCGCGCAAGGCGGGAATCATTTCCCCAAGAAACGTCGGCATGCGGTGGAGGTGATCGACCACAATAAATCCCTCCATGCGAAGCCGTCGAATGATAATGAGCGCCATATTACGCGGACCCGGCACTGGCGTGTTGTAACCGGATATCGCGCCACACATTACGATGCGCCCATGATTGCGCATCGCATAGAGAGCAGCTTCCAATTGCGGGCCTGCGGTGTTGTCGAAATACACATGCAGGCCATCCGGGGCCGCCTTCTGGAGCTGTTCCATCGGGTCCGACTCGCGATAGTTGAATGCGTGGTCCACCTTCAATTGATTTCTCAGGAATGCCACTTTGGCAGCCGAGCCAGCACTGGCGATGACGCGGCATCCACGGAGTTTTGCCAACTGGCACGCAATGCTACCCACGGCGCCAGCGCCTCCAGAGATGAAAATCGTCTCGCCTTCTTTGACACTTGCAATATCATTTAATCCCACCCACGCAGTCAGTCCGGTCGCGCCCAACACGCCGAGATATGCCGAGGCCGGGGCCAGATTGGCATCGATCTCGCGCAACTGCTCTGCCGGGGCAACGAAATAATCTCGCCATCCGCAAAGACTCTGCACCCAGGTACTGACGGGAAAACCAGCATCGCGCGATTGCACTACTTGCCCTATTGCGGCGCCATCGAGCACCTTCCCCACAGCAAAGGGAGGAACGTAGGATTTGCCCTCATTCATGCGCCCGCGCATATAGGGGTCGACGGAGAAAAATGCGTTTCGCACCAGGACCTGCCCCGGCTGCAACTCCGGCAAATCCACGGTCGCAAGTTCGAAGTTTTCTGCAGATGGCTCACCCTGCGGGCGTGAGGCGAGTCGAATCTCTTTTGCCTGGAGCTTGCCGATGGCCATGGAAAACACTCTTAAATGTTGGGAATTCTTTGCAGTCACCCTGCCCCCAACCTGCGGTCATCTCACATTGGTGACAGTATTCTCTCTCGGCATTATGCACCTTTTATTAGACAAAAAACCAACTGCAAAAGTCAGGCGGAGGCCCGTTCCATGGGATTTGTTGTCCATTTCGTTGACACTGTTTTCCACCGGTTGGTATAGTTTGAAGTGGCGGTAAAGTCCCTTGGACTCATGTGCTTTGCCTCCCATCGAGGGTTCTGCTCGTCCCCGGCTCAAAATTTCGTTCTGGCCTGCAGGTATAAGGTTGGAGTTGTCTCTAGCAAACTCCCCAGTTGCCTGCATCCCAAACCTTATCGATGAGACCGAAAGACAGAAGCAGCCTTCGATTTCCCGTCAGTCGCAAAGACCTCCCTTCGGGGTAGGCTTTAACAACTGGCGAGAAAGGAATGCCATCAACCTCGGTAACGATCGTTGATGACAGCCCAATACAAAGCGCCAGACGCTTTGTAATGAGTCCGGAGCCCGCTGTCCCTATGGTAGACGTCCTCAATCCCGAACACACTGAGAGCAAACCCCTGAACACAGAACTGGAAGCCACCGAAATCGCCACGGTCGCGGCGGAAGCCGACGCGCCTGAATCCACCCATAACTTTTCCGCTTCGGCGGAGAACCAACACGCGGAACATAACCACGCCGACAATCAGATCGCCAAAAACCGAATTCCCGGCGTTTCCACCGCTTCGCCTTCAGAAGGCGCCTCGCAACATGAAGAAGAGATGGACTTTGGCGCTCTTCTGGAATCGTTTGAAAACGAGCAGGCCGCCGCGGAAGCCGCGCAGGCCGTGGACGGCAACGTCGTCACTGGCACCGTGATCAAGCTGACCGACAAGCATGTCGTCGTCGATGTGGGCCTCAAGTCCGAAGGACTGATACCCATTGAGCAGGTGCTCGACCATACCGGCCAGTCGAAGTTGCAGCCTGGCCAGGTGATCGAAGTGGTCGTAGAGCGCGAGGAGCCCGAAGGCGGCTATCTGCTGAACTACGACAAGGCGCTGCGCCATCGCGTATGGGACACCATCGAAAAAGCAGCCAACGACAAGACCCCAGTCAACGGCATGGTAGTCAGCCGCGTCAAGGGCGGATTGACGGTAGACATTGGCATCAAAGCATTTTTGCCTGGTTCGCAGGTGGAGATTCGTCCGGTCCGCAATCTGGAATCCTACATCGGGCAGACCATTGAAGTTCGCGTCATCAAGCTGAATAAAAAACGCGGCAATGTAGTCGTCTCTCGCAAAGAACTTCTGGAAGATGAGGTTTCCGTCAAGCGCACGCTGACGCTGGACCATCTGGAAGAAGGCACCATTCTGACCGGCACAGTAAAGAACCTGACCGAGTATGGCGCGTTCGTGGACCTGGGCGGCATCGATGGCCTGCTGCACGTTACCGACATGTCGTGGGGCCGCCTGACGCATCCCCGCGACCTGGTCAACGTGGCGGATGAGATCCAGGTAAAAGTGCTGAAGTTCGACCGCGAGAAGCAGCGCATTTCGCTTGGCTTCAAACAGTTGACTCCGGACCCATGGCTCGACGTAGCAGAGCGTTATCCCGTAGGCGCGCGGGTGCGCGGTCGCGTTCTCAGCGTCACAGACTACGGCGCATTTGTGGAACTGGAACAAGGCATCGAAGGTCTGGTGCACGTTTCGGAGATGACATGGTCGAAGCGCATGAAGCACCCGACCAAGCTGGTCAAGCCCGGCGAGGAAATTGAAACCATCATTCTGAATGTCAACCCCGCCGACCGCCGCATTTCTCTTGGCATGAAGCAATTGCTGGAAAATCCCTGGGAGCACCTGTCGGAGCGTTACACCATCGGCAGCATCGTCGAAGGGCGGGTGCGCAATCTGACCGAGTTTGGCGCTTTTATTGAAATTGAAGATGGCATCGACGGCCTGGTCCATGTCAGCAATATGAGCTGGACCAAGCGCATCAAGCATCCTTCGGAAGTGGTCAAAAAGGGCGACAAGATCAAGGCAGTCGTACTCGGAATCGAAGCCGAACATCGCCGCCTGTCGCTTGGCATCAAACAGCTACAGCCGGACGTGTGGGAGTCGTTCTTTGCCCAGCACCGCATCAATGACGTGTTGCGCGGCAAAGTGCTGCGCATGGCGCAATTCGGTGCATTTGTCGAACTGGCTGATGGAGTTGAGGGTCTGTGCCACATTTCAGAAGCCACCGACATCCATGGCGCTCCAGTGAAGCTGGACGTGGACCAGGAACACGAATTCAAGATCATCAAAATGAACGCGGAAGAAAAGAAGATCGGTTTGAGTATGCGTGCCGTTGGAGTAGAAGCCACTCGCGCAGATTTAGAAGCTTACAAGGGGCCCTCTTCCGGCCCGTCGCAGGCCACTTCCACTTCTTCGCAGTCTTCCTCGTCTTCGTCCTCTTCGACGACGCTTGGCGATTTGATCAACTGGAAGCGCAGCGAACGAGAATAAGACCTCGTAACCGTGAAATGCTGAAGCGCCGTCTGCAATGCAGACGGCGCTTCTTTTTGCTTGTGACGTGACGCGTTTCTCGCAGACGGAAGAGCAATCTATGTTGCAAAAAACTACTTGCTGTCATCGATCGTGATGATCACATGAAAGACATTTCGGCTGTCAAAAGAACTGATGGTCTTCATCTTGCTCTTTTTGTCGTTGTGCTGGGCCCACAGTCTGTAATCGTCGTTCGGCGAAAGCTGCTCAAAGCGATAGGCTCCGTCCTCTTGCGTTATATAACTTTCCACCGTCAAAGTCCGCAGGTCACTCAAGTAGACGATGGCGCTCCTGATTGGAGTGCCCGAGGCATCGATGACCCTGCCTTGCACGGAACGTTGTACGTTCTCCGCGACGGCGTAAGTTGTCGAAAAATATTCAATCGCAGCGATAAGGCAAAAAATCGTACCGAGCAACCCCGCAAAAACCAGCAAACGCGTTTTAGAAGAACGCGCGGTTTGCATGCGTTTCATCAGTCCTCAACCTCTCTATTCTTCCTCTTCATCCGTGAAAGCAATGGCGCTCTCATCGTATCCGCTTTCCTCCACTTTGCTCAATTCAATAGGGTCCGTGTTGACCACTTCATATTGGACGCCACACTCTTCGCAGAGAACGATTTCGCCTTCGTCAACTTCATCTTCTGCAAACGTCAACGGATTTTCACACTCTGGACAAACATGCATGACGGCTCCTTCAGCGTCTTTTCGTTAATGGGGATGGAGATGCCTGTTTAGCAAACATCCATCGAGGATAGTTTATGAGAATGGCTGGTCGCGTCAAGCGCATGATTTGCACAGCCACTCGATTTTTATACGGCCAGAAAATGCTACACGAAAACATCGACACATTCTTGTGTCCTCAACTCTTTAAGATTTCTTGCAAGCCCTTGGCCAGCAACCAGTACGTATCGACAACTCTAATTTACACAACCGACATTCCTAGTCATTATGGAGTGTGTTTCATAAATACGGTTTGTATCGGGGCATGGCTTTAGCCATGCCGCAAAAAGCTCAAGAATCGTGGGCTTTAGCCCCTGAAGATTTTTGACTGATCCGGGCCAAAAGTTTTTATGCAACACATTCCCAATCAAATTCAACCAGCCGTTCGGTCCGCGCAACACACTCGCCGTCCAGTAGGGATTTCTAACAATACCATCCGGATATTTCCAGTTTAGTCAGTTTCAGGAGCCACAGCACACTTTCCGTGAAAGGAAAAATTTACCTGCAGGGCCGCTCTGACTATGGCGGATTATGGCGGATTGTTAGAAGCCCAGTTTCTTGTTAAAATTTCACTCCATCCCTTCAATCGAGTAGCGCAAGACGCCCTCAGGTCGTAGGCTGGAGAGGTATGCCTCGTTCGAGTCCGATGATGTTGTCTTTCCCTCCGTTTGCAGGAATGGTCCGCAAGATCATCCTGGCGACCCTCGCGATTTTTTTCGCTCTCCTGTTGCTGCGCTGGATCGCGCCCGCCATTGTCGGCAGCATCTTTGCCGCCGCCGCGCTAACGCCTTCTATGGTGATGCACGGAGCGGTCTGGCAGTTGGTCACTTACAGTTTCCTTAGCGGCGGAATCTTCCAGGTCGCGTTCGACATGCTTTCTCTTTGGTTCATCGGCTCGTATCTGGAAACGACCTACGGCACGCGCTGGGTGACGGAGCTTTACTTCATCTCCGTCGTCGGAGCTGCGCTGACCACTGTGGCCGTTTCGTATTCGCACATCTTCCACATGACCCAGTATGCGACGACCTATGGCGCGGCTGGCGGCATTTTTGGCCTGATGGCTGCCTTTGGCGTACTGCTCGGCGACCAGACCTTTATGCTGTTCCCTCTGCCCATTTCCATTCGCGCTAAATATCTGGTGATCATTTACATGCTGATTGCCCTGGCGAGCGTCATCCAGGGACCCAGCGGCTTTGTGTACCTGGCATATTTAGGCGGCGCGCTGTTTGGGTACATCTACGTGAAGCACGCCCCACGTCGCGGCTACGCCTTCGCCGCGTCGGAGCGGGCATTTTCCCTGCGCAACGGATATTATCGCTGGAAGCGGCGTCGCGCCGCTCGTAAGTTTGAGGTCTACATGCGCAAGCACGGTCGCACAGTAAAGTTTGACGGCCAGGGCAGACTCATCGATCCCGACGAAAAAAACGATCCCAATGATCGCCGCTGGATGAACTGAAGTTGTTCGTTGTGGCCTATCGCGGCATGTATGGTCGCACTACGGCAGAAGCGGGTGCCCCAGGTTCGCGTAGCTAACCTGGGGCTGTTTTGGAACTACTTCGTTCCCGCCGTTTCATTCCACAGAAACGCCATCTCGTCCGCATAGTCATCGACAAGCTGTTTGATCGATACGCCAGAGCTATGTCCGGCCTTCAGTTCATAGTGCAACAGGATGGGCCGACCGCTTCCGCTTGCGGCCTGCATGGCAGCGGTCATTTTGCGCGCGTGCAAGGGAGCGACGCGAGTATCACTGTCGCCGGTAAAGAACATGATGGCTGGATACTTGGTTCCCGCCTTCACATTCTGGTACGGCGAATACTGGCGAAGGTAGTTGAGCTGCGACGGATCTTCCGAGGAGCCGTATTCCGTCGTCCAGAAGCGGCCAATCAAAAAGTTCTGATAGCGAAGCATGTCGAGCAGTGGAAATCCGCACCAGATCGCTCCGAAAAGGTCCGGACGCTGGGTCATTGCCGCACCCATCAGAAGGCCACCGTTGGAACGGCCACGGATGGCCAGCAGCTTGGATGTTGTGTAATGGTTGGCGATGAGATACTCCGCGGCGCCATAAAAATCGTCGAACACATTTTGCTTGTGCTCGAACATTCCGGCCTTATGCCATGCCTCGCCATATTCGCTGCCGCCGCGCAGATCGGGCAGCGCAAAGTAGCCGCCCTGCTGGAGCCACCATGCATATTCCGGGTTCCACTCCGGCGTCATGCTGATGTTGAAGCCACCATAGGCGGTCATCAGCGTGGGTACGCTGCCGTCGCGAGGGAGACCCTTGCGGCCCACGATGAACATTGGCACGCGCGTTCCATCCTTGGAACGGAAAAACACCTGCCGCACTTCATACTGGTCGCTGACAAAAGGTACTTTTTCCGCGAAGAACACATCGGACTTGCCGTTGGAAGTGTCGTAGCTGTAAATCGTCGGAGACTGATTCAAGGATTGAAAACTGTAGAAGCCAATCTTCTGGTCGGCGCGACCCGACACGGGAGTACCGGTGCCAATGCCCGGATAACTGAGTTCCCCCACCTGCTTTCCATCCAGCTTATAAATCGAGGTCTGCGTCTTCACATCCACCAGTTTGGTAACGAACAGGCGCTTGCCGGTCACAGTGAACGCATCGATAACATTCGTGCCTTCCGGCACGATGGTCTTCCAGCCAGACTCTTCCGGATGCGCGATGTCGATCTTAACGATGCGTCCGTTGGGCGCTTTGTAGTCTGTCTTGGCATAGACTGCGTCGTCCACAATATGCGCGCTGAATCGCGATTTGATTCCGTACACCACTTGCAGCCAGTCGCTGTCAGGATGGCGAAGGTCCTTCACCA
>JAJYGR010000226.1 GCA_021790655.1 Acidobacteriota bacterium
GCCTGGTCCATGGTCATTTGGCCGGAGTGCATTTTAATGCCGACGACGAAGCGAGCATCGCGCAGCAGGGCGTCGTCGAGCTGGCCCAGACGAATCAGCTTGGCCTCGCGCGCATTTTTCGCGCCCCAGCCGGGCTGGCCATAGCCTTCATCCAGCATCATCTGCTCGCAATAGTGCGCCCAGCCTTCCACGTCTGTGGAGGCATAGAGCATCTTACGAACGCGCGAATGGATTTGCGGCATAAAGAGAAATTGCACGTAATGGCCCGGATACGCTTCATGCACCGAGGTGCTGACGATGGTGCCTATGTTGAAGGCCGCCATACTTTCGGCGATCTGTTGCGGCGTTTCCTCGGAGCTGGGCACGGTGACATTGAAGTACGCTTTGTGCGAGCCTTTCTCATAAGCGCCCGGCGGGTCCATGGAGGCGAAGGTCGTCGCGCGCATGAACGGAGGCGTATTTTCAAGCGTCGGCTGCACGTCGGACGGAATGGTCACTATCTTTTTGGTGCGTATGAACTGGATCAGATTGTTGAACGTAAGCTGGAATTTTCCCAGCAACTGGTCCGGCGCTGGATGGTCGGCCTGCAACTCGGCGAGCACCTGCATGGGCGTTTTATTGGGATCCAGTTCATGCGCGACCTGGCGGAACTCCTCCTGGTTCTTGTGGAGGTCGGCATAGGCGATTTCGAGCAGGCGGTCGAGCGGAATATTCACCATCTCGTCGTCGCGCAGCTTGGCGCTGAAGGTAGCGGCTCCGATGCGGAAGTCGCCATTGGACTTGGGCAGGAGATCGGTCTTCACCCACTGCTGATAGCTGGCAAGCGCCTCGACTACCGCGGCATTCGATGCGTGGAACTGGGCCAGCAGCTTTGCATCCTTCACTCCAGAGAAGGCCGCAGGGATGTCCTGTTGAAAAAATCCAATCAGGCCGGGCAACTGTTCCAACGCAATTTCTGTGTAAATCTTAGGCGGATTCACCAGGTTGGCACGCGCTGCTTCCAGTGCAGCAGGCATTTGCTTCTCGCGTTCGATCAGAGATGCCAGCCGCACATCCGCAGGCGCGTAATTTCGCTCAATAATGGTAAACGCGCTGCCGGTAATGCCGCTCGAATACCAGTCGGGATTTTTTTGCCACGGGCGAATCGTTTCCAGCGTCAACAACTGGCTGCGGATGTTGCCCAGCAGGAACGCGCGATCGCCGGCGTCCCATTCGCTTAAGCCAGCAACAGGGAAGGCGGAAACTTTCTGCTCGTAGTCGTGCAATTCTCCTGCCTGTTGATCGAGGCCCGCGCGCGAGTAATTTTCCAGCTTGCTGTCATACTGATGAAGCCCCGCACTTGTGCCCGCGGTGGGATTGTAGGGAAGATAGACCCGATCGAAGTAGGCATCGACAAGCTTGTGCCATGCGGTGGTCTGTTGCTGGCTTGGTTGTGTCATAGATTTCGTCGCAGTCGTGGATGAGGCAGTCAAAGGGACGCTTATCAGCAAGGCAAGACTGCAGGCGGCCAGCGCGAACGGGAAACGCATTTTGATTGCAACTCCTTTCATTGCAACTCCAGGGTAAGAAGTGGCGGAAACCGAAGTATAGCTGAACTGACGGGCTGTCTTTTGACAATCCCGGTTCAGGGTCAGACACTAAGAACGCAACTATGGGAGGAAGTTCAATGAAGATTCTGGCAGGCGCATGGGCAATGGTGGCCAGCTTGGCACTGATACCGATGGGGACTACGCCGATGGGCTACGCTCAGATGGCAGATGGGCAAATGGCCAGTCCTCCGGCGAAGGCTTCGGTGCAGTTGAATGGAAAGAATATTAGCATTCTATATAGTTCACCTTCCATGCGTGGGCGGAAGATTTTTGGCTCACTGGTGCCGTATGACGCGATCTGGCGCACCGGTGCCAATGCGGCGACCACGCTGAAGACGGCGACCGACCTGAGGATCGGGACGGCCACCGTTCCCGCAGGCACATACACCCTGTTTACGCTGCCTTCGCAGAACACCTGGAAGCTGATCGTCAACAAGCAGACGGGCCAGTGGGGGCTGACCTACGATCCATCGAAGGACCTGGCGCGCATCGACATGAACAAGGCGACGCTCCCGGCCCCGCAGGAAAAGATGAGCATCGGCTTCGAGAATACGCATGGGGCCAGCACGCAGCTCCATGTGCGCTGGGACACTACGGATGTGTGGGTCCCTGTGGTTGCGCAATAGCCGATATGCAAACTAACGGACTGCTTGCTCGCTGACTTTCGGCGCTGATTTCTCGGTGGATGGCGAGGCAAGCGCTTCAATCAGCTTGCGCAGCTCGTCCAGAATTTCGGCTGGCAGCGTTGCTTTTACCGGGAAGCGCAGGACACCTTGCGGGGTGAATTGTGCGCCACGCTTGGCATTTCGCGCCACTAACTGCATCAGTTTTTCCGGATCGATGCTGGCGGTCTCGGTGAAGTGGAGGCTGACCATCTGCCCCTTGCGGTCCATCTGAGCCACGCCAGTCTGCTCACATAAGAGCCGTAGACGTCCCGCTGTTACCAGTTGCTGTACAGGCTCCGGCATGGGGCCGTAACGGTCTTGCATTTCAGCGGTGATGTCTTCTATGACGGTCTCGTTTTCCGCGCTGGCTATGCGCTTGTACATGCGGAGCCGCTGATTTTCTTCTTCAATGTAGCTGCTGTCGATGCGCAGCGAGATTCCGAGATTGAGCTGCACCGACGGCCGCTCGGCTTGGTCTTCGCCCTTCAATTCGCGAACGGCCTGCTCCAGCATTGTCGTGTACAGCTCGAAGCCGACGGCCTCGATGTGGCCGCTCTGCTCACCGCCGAGCATGTTGCCCGCGCCGCGCAGTTCCAGGTCGAGCGCTGCGATTTTGAAGCCTGCGCCAAGATCGGAAAATTCCTTCAGCGCGGCCAGCCTGCGCCGCGCGATATCAGTCAATTCTTTTTCCGGCGGGATCAGCAGGTAGGAGTAAGCGCGGCGGTTGGAGCGGCCCACGCGTCCGCGCAACTGGTACAGTTCGGACAGCCCGTGACGATCGGCGCGGTTGATGAGGATGGTATTGGCCAGCGGAATATCAAGGCCGTTTTCGATAATGGTGGTTGCAACCAGCACGTCATATTCGTGATGCATGAAAGCGAGCATGACGCGCTCCAGTTCCGTCTCTCCCATCTGTCCGTGGCCGACGCCGATTCGCGCGGCGGGAACAAGTTCCTGCAGGCGCGATGCAATCTCGTAAATATTTTCCACTCGATTGTGCACGAAATAAATCTGCCCGCCGCGCTCCAGTTCCACTTCAATCGCGGAGCGAATCAGCTTCTCGTCATATTTCGCGACAACCGTCTGGATGGCCATGCGGTCTTTGGGTGGCGTTTCAATCACACTCATATCGCGCAGACCAACCAACGACATGTGCAGCGTGCGCGGAATGGGTGTCGCCGACATGGCGAGTACGTCGATCTCGCGGCGCATCTGCTTCAGCCGTTCTTTATGGCGCACACCGAAGCGCTGTTCTTCGTCGATGACGAGCAGGCCGAGGTCCTGGAACTTCAAATCTTTCGATAGCAGGCGGTGTGTGCCGATCAAGATGTCAACCTTGCCCTGTTCGACTTTTTCGAGAATCTGTTTCTGCTCCTTCGGCGAGCGAAAGCGCGAAATCATTTCAATGTGTACCGGGAAGGCGGCAAAGCGTCGCTTGAAGGTCTCAAAATGCTGGAAGCAGAGGACGGTGGTGGGCGTCAGCACGGCGACCTGCTTGCTGTCCTGCACTGCCTTGAACGCTGCGCGCATAGCCACTTCCGTCTTGCCATAGCCGACGTCGCCGACCAGCAGGCGGTCCATCGGCATGGAGGACTCCATGTCGCGCTTGATGTCGGCAATGGAAGTGATCTGGTCGTCCGTCTCGTTGAAATCGAAGGCGTCTTCAAATTCTCGCTGAAACTGGTTGTCTGGAGAAAACGGATTGCCCTGCGCGGCCTTGCGGATGGCGTAGAGCTTCAACAATTCGTCCGCCATGTCCTGCATGGCCTTTTTTACTTTTGCTTTGGTGCGCGCCCACTGCGCTGTCCCCAGCCGGTGCAACACCGGCGCGGGTCCGGTGTCCGTCGAACGATACTTCTGGATCAGGTCGAGTCGCGTCAGCGGCACATAGAGCCGCGCGCCT
>JAJYGR010000325.1 GCA_021790655.1 Acidobacteriota bacterium
TAGCAACCCTTCACGCTCGTAAAGACGCAGGGTCTGCGGATGGATGGCATACATCTCGGCCACCGAGGAGATCATGTAGGCGCCTTTTGACTTACGCTTGGTTGCCATAGTCTCTGCTTTCAGCTTAACGCAATAATTGGCTTTCGGCCTTGAATTCGCATGCTATAATGCGCCATCATGCGAGTCCCTATGAAAGTATTTATGGTCTCCATAATTGTCGGATTTTGCGGCTGCGCTGCTCTGGCCCAAAACCCAGATGTCCCGTTTAAGCCCGGCGAGTGGAAAGTCAACCTGACCATGGTGTTGAACAATGGCAAAACCATGAATTCTCAAACACAACTGTGCTTGGCCAACCCGGAAGACGCGTGGCAGCAGAAACGTGCCGACCAGGTCTGCGGTCCAGTACAGCTCACGCCTGCCGGTAGCGGCGCCATTCGCGTGCAAATCCATTGCAAGGGCGGTGCCAGCCAAATAGTAACGGAGATGCACATCGATATGCTGGCCCATTTCTCCAGCAATGGTGAATCGTATACGGAGAGCGGAACCAGTACATCCAGCACCACTATCCTAGGACGGCCGCCGCTGGTAATGAACATCGCGACGAAGGAACAAGGCACCCGGATCGGAGCCTGTACTACTCCCGCCAAGCCGTGATCCCTGGCAGAGCACCGTCTCTTTGAACGCCCTGGCTGTCGAAGGACGGCAGCCCCTCTGACGTGCTAGCCTAGGCACGAGGCGAGCCATGAGGAAATTGCTTGCTCTGTCCGCCGTGCCGGCACTTTTGGTACTGACGGCCGTTGCCCAACAGCCTGTACTAGACTTCCAGCCCGGCGCATGGGAAATCAACTCCGTCACAACCATGGCCGACGGCAGGACCGTCACCTCTCTCACAAATCTATGTGCCAAGGTTCAGGCGGACTTCTGGAAGATCAAGCAGGATGGCCTACAGTGCGATACACCCAAGATCACCAGGGCGCAAGTTGGATTCCGCGTCCGGGTCGTTTGCATCTACAATCTGGACTCCCTCAACTCGCGAATCGAGTCCGACGTGATAGAAAAAATCTCCGGCGATGGCACAAGTTTCACTGCAACCGGCACATCGAAGACCAACACCGTCTATGCTGGCATCCCCCCCAAAACGACTTCCGTCCATTTGGAGGCAAAGGCGCACCGCGTCGGTCCCTGCAAATGATCTCTGAGTCAAAAAAATCTATACCTGACTAAAAAGTTCCTGCCGAGGATCTTCAGGATTCAGCCGCGCCAGGTCCCGCAAAATCTCTTTCGAGCGCTCATCCTGTACTTTAGGTACGACGATCCGCACTTCTACAATCTGATCGCCGCGAGTGCCCTCCCTGGCTGCTGACGGTACTCCCTTTTCGCGCAGGCGCAGCTTTTGCCCGGTTTGCGTACCCGGTGTAATTTTCAAGTGGGCGCGGCCGTCGATCGTCGGCACTTCAATCTTGGCTCCCAGAGCAGCTTCCGTCACGGTCACCGGTACAGTGACATAGATGTCATCTGCCTTGCGAGTAAAGACTGGATGCGGATCAAGCTGAACAATCAGATAGAGGTCCCCAGCGGCCCCGCCGCGTACACCGGCATTGCCCTTGCCTGCGAGTCGGATGCGTTGTCCATCGCGCGTTCCAGGCTTGATACGAAATTCCGAGGTCTCCGTGCGCGCGACCGTCCCCTGCCCATGGCAGGTGGGACATTCCTGTTGAATGTGACCCGTACCGCCGCACTTTGGGCACTGAATATTGAACTTCATGCGGCCACCCAACTGTGTGACCTGCCCTGACCCCTCGCACTCCGGACAGATCATGTCGCCGCCACTGGAGGCTGCGCCGTGGCAGGTGGGACAAACGACCTGGCGCGTAATCTGTAAACGAAGCGTCCCACCGCGAATTGCCGTCCAGAAATCCACATGTACCTGATATTCCAGGTCGGTTCCGGCCTGCGGACCTTCTTCCTGACGACCGCCGCGAAAAGCTCCTGAAAAAATATCGCGAAACCCTCCCCAGGAAGAAGAGCCAGTCGTATGGCCCGTCTGCGCCGCGCGTCCACCACCGGCAAAGTCGGAAAAGTCGAACCCCTCAAAACCAACCGGACCGCCGCCACGCGGCTGTCCCGCGCCGCCGCGGAACCCATATCCGCCCTGCGCCGCAGCTTCGGCAGCCGCCGGGTCAATGTTGTCGGAGTAGAAGCCAAGCTGGTCGTAAATCTTCCGCTTCTTCGGATCGCTCAGAATGTCGTTGGCCTCCGACATCTCCTTGAATTTTTCTTCGGCCTTTTTATCGCCAGGGTTCACGTCCGGGTGATATTTGCGCGCAAGTTTGCGAAATGCCTTGCGGATATCCTCCACCGACGCCGTCTTCTTGATGCCGAGAATGCCGTAATAGTCTTTGGTCTTGGTGGCCATGGGATTGGTATTGCTTAAGCGCTTCTTTTCATGCGGCTAGGTGCTTCGTCTTCCATATCGGGCCTGCGACGGACTTCCCGATGAATCTTCGGCATCAAATCCCGGTGCGCAACGGCCATGTCATATGCAGTCTGCATATTTATCCAGAAATCTGGCGTGGTTCCGAAATAAATCCCTAAACGCATTGCCGTGTCCGTCGTGATGCCCCGTCGCTCATTCACAATTTCGGATATACGTGTGGCCGGAACACGCAGCGCCAGCGCCAGTGCGTTCATGGACAGGGAAAGGGGCTTCATAAAGTCTTCCCGCAAAAACTCCCCCGGATGAATGGCTACCAATCTGTCTCTTACCGTCCGTTGCGGCATGGTTTTACCTCCTAGTGATAATCCACAATCTCCACGTCCCACGCATCGTTTTCATGCCAGCGAAAACATACGCGATACCGGTCGTTGATTCGAATACTGTATTGCCCCTTGCGATCGCCTTTCAGTGCTTCCAGCCGGTTGTCCGGAGGGTCGCGCAGGTCGTCCAGCGATGCCGCAAAATCGATTGCGCCCAGTCTGCGCGCTGCGACACGGGCCAGACTGCCATATTTCTTGCTATGACCCGTGTTGTAAATCTTCTGCGCCTCATCGTCCTTAAAGTGCCGGATCACACGTTCAGCGTACCACGGCGAGCGTTATAGTGCCCATCGGAGTTTCAGAATTAGTGTTTTGGACATTCTTTTCTCAATTCATTTTCTATATTTTCATATTTTTTTTTGTATTCATCCATAGGAATCAGGCACCCTACTGTAAGGATTGGCTTCCTTATATCGTTATTTTTACATTTAGGGAACCTCTTCACAGGTGGTTGATTGGACGGGCGACAATACGCAAGCGGCGGTTTGCAGGCTGTATGCCAGAAAACATGACAGAAAGCGATGCTCCAGCAGGTTGAATTTGAAGTTTGGGAGGCCATTTTCCGGCCTCCGGGCACACTACGCCCTCTGCACAAGCAGTCGTTTGCGGTGGTTGTACAGATTGACCAGGGCGAAGCAGGCGCACAGCCGATTGTGGTTCTTGGCCCGGCCACGGTAGCGCACCCGGTCGAAGCCGAACTGCCGCTTCAGCACGCGAAAGACATGTTCTACTTTGGCTCTTACTTTCGACTTAGTCGTGTTCTTTTTCTTTTGTAACTCGTCCACGTAGTTCCTATACTTGGTGCGACGCGGGCAATTCTCGGCCAACAGGTGTAATTGGCTGCGATCTAATAAAGGCATTCAGAGACCTGCTCCGCGACATCTTTCGCTTTCTCACGCTGCGCATTCTGCGCCGCCGTTGGAGCATTCCTCATTGGTGTGCTGACCTCCACGATGAAGGCCCGCTCGCGCACCCTCCCTACGACCCGAGCGGATTGTCCCGTCTTGCTCTCCACAAGGCATTCGATGGCCTCGTTGCCGATCGCTTTCAACGGAGTTGGGTCCGGGCCGCATTCTTGTTTGAAGGATGCGAACTCCTGGTTGGGGGAACTCATGGTCTTGACTGCAATGCGCAGGCCATAGACCACTCCCTGTTCCTGAAAAGAAAAATTACATGTGGCGTCGTCGGAATTTTTATTTGTACTGGTTACGGTTACGTTTACCGGCCCGCCCAAAATTCCGCTGGCTGTCGCCGAGTTTATCCACGGACAATTCGCCTCGGCCCAACAGTCCGCAAAGGTTAGTATGGCAGCAGAAAGGAAAAGCCATCGTAGGCATCTAAGTTTACGAATCATGCACATCATTCTTCAATTGGCGAGGGGCCAGCATTGCGCTGGCCTTTGGTTTCCGCGCAGGCTTCAGCTCTTCCGCTTTCAAAATTTTGCCGCCTTCCTGCAACACGTAAAGGCGGTTCACCTCCAGATTTTTCAATCGGTCGACCTGGCCGCTCAGCCATCGGACCTCAACCAGGTCCACTACCTTCGCCTGGTCCAGGCCGAAGTGCATACGCAAATCGTTCTGTGAGAAATAACTGCCTCCGCTGCGCAGTTCGTCTATTTGTATCAGTGGCTGTTTCGAATCGAGAGCTGTCCTGGCTGTGACACTCACGCGGCTGCCAATTCCAGTGCGGTTGGACTTGACCCCAACCAGCTTGATCTTGATCCAATTGCGGGTCAGCGTGGAATCGCAACGAAGGAGCTGCGGGACCGCGTTGACGCAATTGACCACAATGTCGATAACACCGTCATTGTCATAATCGCCGAAGGCGCATCCGCGAGCCGACGCGCGTTCCATAATTCCCGGACCGCTCATTTTCGTCACATCTTCAAATCGCCCATTGTGCAGATTGCGATAAAGATATTTGTGCTCGGCATACGTCAGGTCGGCGTTGGATTTATCGACCTCCGGATACACATGTCCGTTGGACATAAGGACGTCCAGCCAGCCGTCGTTGTCCATGTCGAAGAAGCCGACACCCCAGCCGAGCAGTCGAGTATTCATGCCAAGGCCGCCGGGGTATGTGCGGTCCTCGAAGCTGCCGTCTCCGAGGTTGGCGTAGAGGGAATCTGTGTCCCCTGAGAAATTCGTTTTTACAATATCCAAAGTGCCGTCGCGGTTGTAGTCGCCGATCGCCACACCCATGCCGGCTTGAGGAAGACCGCTCGGCGAGAGCGCAGCGCCCGAATCGACGGCAACATCTTTGAACGTTCCGTCCTTCTGGTTCTGATAGAGTGTGGCGGCGGCCGAGTCGTTCGCCACATAGATGTCGGGCCAGCCGTCGTCATTGAGATCGGATGCGGCAACGCTCAAACCGTAAGTGCCGATGACATTCCACATCCCGGCCTTCTCGCTTACGTCAGTGAATGTGCCGTCTCCATTGTTGTGATAGAGGATGTTTTTGCCTCCGGGAAGTCCAGGCGGCCCGCAAGCAACGAGGATCCCTTTATACGTGCATGGGCCGGCCTTTGGCAGGGGCCAGTTCGCAAGCTGCATATCCACGTAATTGGCGACAAACAAATCGAGGTTTCCATCGCGATCGTAATCGACGAACGTGCAGCCAGTATTCCAGCGCGTCTTCGGGCCGGGCTGGATGAGACCGGCCTTCTCGGTCATATCTGTAAACGTTCCATCGCCGTTGTTGCGATACAGCGCATTTTGCCCGTAGTAGGTGACGAACAGATCGTCGCGTCCGTCGTTGTTATAATCGCCGACGCAACAGGCTTGCCCCCATCCGGTCCGGTGTTCCAGGCCAGAGCCGCTGGTGACGTCGGTAAACGTGCCGTCACGATTGTTCTTGAAGAGATGGCAGTGCGGCGCGTCATCCTTGGAAAATCCCTCCAGTCTCCAGCCATTTACCAGAAAAACGTCCACCCATCCATCGTTGTCATAATCGTAAAAAGCGACGCCACAGCCCGTGGTTTCGAGCAGGTACTTGTTCTCGCCCTTACCGCCATAGATGGTCTCTGCATTCAGCCCCGATTGCCGGGCGACATCCACAAAGCTGACGCCGAGCGGGGTGCCCTGGATCGGGGATTGAGGCCCCGGAGGCGGAGGCATTGGCTTGGCGTCATAACTGCGCTCGGTGGGGCCAATTGACGGTGTTCCTGTCTGTGTTTGTTGACCTCTCATCCATGGTGGTGTGGCCATGGCCAGCACATCCGCAAAGGGAACCACAAGGGCTGTGCGGCCAAGCGAACCAAGAAAACTGCGTCGGGTCCTATTCATAATCAATATTCCCTCAAACTACTGCGGTGTTTGGGTAGGTGCGGTGAGTGGAACTAGGTCCGTATGGAGATGCCACAAATCGCTTTCGATGCCGATTTCCGGGTGCTTGCGGAGATAGTCCAAGGAATAGGTGGGTGCCCTGGGGTCGATTACTTTCGTAGCATAAAGCGCGGCTTGCTTTGCCGCCTCGCGCTTCATACCCATTCGCCGATAGAGCAGGGAAAGATTGTAGTGCGCGGCCACGTCGTCGGGGTCGATTGCCTGCAACGCCTGAAACTGAAGCATGGCCTGCTCGTCATTATGCTGCTGCGAGTAATAAATGCCGAGTTCCCGTCGAACATCGCGGGATTGCGGGTATTGCGCGACCACTCGCTCTAAATCGGCAAACTCCGCTGCGGGATCTCCGGCGCGTTTTTCAACGATCGCCAGATAATACAGGGCGCGCGCATTATTAGGGCTTAATGCCAATGCTTTGTTGAGTTCGGGGCGGGCGGCAGCGTACTTTTCCCACTGGATATAGGTCAGCGCGATATTGGTGTAACCATCCGCATAATTCGGACGCAGCTTGAGCACTTTCTGAAAAGCGCGGACGGCGTCCGCGTATTGCTGTTCATCCAGAAGTCCGATGCCGTAGTTGTTCCAGCGCATCCATTCCGGATTGTCCCCCGGCTGGGGCGCCGTTGATGGATTTTCACCAATTTGGAGCTTACGGGTGCGCGATGCAAGCACCACCACGGGATAGGCGGGATGGTCCTTGCCGAAAATGTTGTTGAGATAGCTTTGTCGCAAATGACGGTAGTTCACCTGGGCGGTCACGGTCAGTGGTCCTGTCACGCCGGATGGAATTTGGAATTCATAACGCACCAACGCCGACCGGCCTGACTGGATGGTGTTGTCATAAGCAACCGAGTGGATCGCCCATACCTCATGATTGTCCACGAAGTTTCCATAGATGTTCACCGGACGATTGGTGAAGCTGTGCGCCCGCTGGTCCAGTGTCCCATCGGGGTTCAGAAAGCCGCTGTGGTAAATGTCCTTTCCACTTGCATCCTTAACTGTGAATTCAACCCACGCCTCGTATAAGTCGCGCACTTCCGGGACCAGAGAGTGACCGATGTTCTTGTTTTGAATGACCACCCGGATTTCCACGACTTCGTTCGGTCTCAATTGAAAAGGCCACGTGCCCAGTGGGGCGACCAGGGTATTTTCGTTTGCAGCCTTGAGCGCAAACAGGTCTACATTCAAGTAGTCCCCCGATTTTAGAAAGTCGATCGTTTTCTGCAACTGCTCGTCGAATCCGTAATAAAAAGGCACGGCCGTATTGCCAGCCAGCCAGCGATGCGATGCCAAAGTCCCGTTCTTGGCGCCGTAGTCCGGCACCGTGACGGGGGCGCGCTTCATGTGACAACCCTGGCATGTGGTGTAGTCCGCGGTATAGAAAGTCAACGGATTACGCTGCGAAAACTTTGAATTCTGCCACTCATCATAAGTGGTAAAAGCGCGAATGAACTTATAGTCGTTCAACGATTTCGTCAAGCTGGCTTTGTGGCACGAGGCGCAAAACTCCGGCGTGCGGTAGAGGTCTTGCATCACCGCCCGCGCGTGCCTCTCAGGGTGCTCCATGATTTTGTAATACGGCACTTCGCCGGGAATTCGATTTCCCTTGGCATCTACCATTACGGCGGGAATGCCCATCACATAACCCCCGTTTCCACTGGTCGATTTCAGGCGCAGGATGGAGTGGCAGGTCATGCAGGTGACCCCGTCATCGTCGAAATTGCGGTCTACCTTCGAGTTTTCGGTCAATGCGCCGGCGAACACTCCGACAGGGTTATGGCAACTGTCGCAGAAACGAGTGTATTCGATCCCTTTCGTGTTCATCAGAGTGTTGACGCTAATGCGATAAAAAGGGGTCCGAAAGGAGTTGGAATGGAGTGCCTGCCGCCACTGACGATAGGCCTCCTGATGGCACTTTCCGCAGTAGCTGGCGGCGGGAAATGCGCCGGGCTGAATGAAATCATTGCCCTCGATGGACGCATTTCCTGGAGCGGAGAGTGTGTCTTTACCGAAGCGAAAGTTGTAACCCTCGCGGACCGTGTTCGCGTATTCACTGTGTTGGGCTGTGTTGTCCAGCGGCTTCGCTTGCGCCCGAACGCGCGCCGGGCCGAGGGCCATCCAACTGGAGGCGAATAGAGAGACGAGCACTGCTAGGACGATAGGTGCCCTGAAACAATAATCGCGGTGAAGTTGTTTCGGTGTCGTTTTCAAGACAAATTTAGGACGATCATGCGCGCTCGAAAAATCTCGCATTGCTCCCATTCAGAGTGTACGACTGCGACCTGACTGGATGATAGCGAATTCTCGGGCTGGAGGTATGCATGTCGATCGCCATGCTTCCCGTGCTGCCTTCGGCGCGGTAGAGTACGTCGATTTTCTCGTTTCGCACAATGGGCGCTGGATTGAACGTGTGCAGTGCCTCCCAATGCGCACGCTGTCCGGCGATTGGCTCCATGAACGTCGCGTTCGGGGCTCCGTTCATTTCGTCTGTTGGCATCGAGGCATGGCGCGATGCCATTGATTCAATGCGTCGATGTCGTTCCACCTTCTTCCAACCCATCCTGCAACTGTGCGGAGCCCCGTGCAATTTTTGCCTGATAATTCTGCACCTGCTGTTGCAGGCGGTCCGAATGCCAGTTGGAGCCAATGGTTTTGACCAATTCCGCCTGCTTCTCGGGAGTGATCGCGGTTGCCATGGCATGGACCTTGTCGATCGCCCGGGGCAGGGCAGCGTGAAAGCGCTTGATCTCGGCGGAAGCGGTCTCAGGATGATAACTCAGGCGGTCGCCTGTCTGCATGACGTCAATCAACTCATCGGGCGACCAGGCGAGCGGAAAGGTCTGGTTCAGGGTGTCATAAGCTTCACGCAGGCGGGTCATGCTGCCAGCAAACCCATCCAGCTCCGCCGTGCGTTGCATTAACTTCATGGGCCTGCGCACATGGACGGTCACGGCTTGCGTCACCGGCTTGCTTGGAACAGTGACAACTGTGGTCAACGTATTGCCTTCAAACTGCCAGCCGGGAGCGTCTTTTGTTTTCGTAAAGGCAAGCTGTTTCCCATTGGCGGTTACGGTGGCCGGGGGCCAGTCCCCCGGCAGACGCAATTGATACGCGCGCGCCTGCACCATCCCAGGGTATGTGCCTTGCGCGGGATCGATCGTTACCGTCAGGTCGCCATTGGACTCTTCGGCATGGATGGTAGTGCGGGCCGCCTGGTCCTGCTGGTAGGCGCGGGTGTCTCCGGCATCCTCATAAAGCGTGTATTGCGAGGAGGTCCCGTTCTTCAGAGGAAACACCGTGAGAATGAGGGGATCGAGCGGCTTCTGACCGGTCGATCGCATAGGCGGAGCCATCGGCACGATGGCCCCCGCGGACACATAGACTGGAATCTGCCGGATGGAAAATTTCCGCTGTAGCTGGATTGGGCCGGTAAAGTGTTTTCCCGTTTCCCATTCGATCCATTCCCCCTTCGGCAGCCATACAGGTTCCGTCGCCAACTGCGACGACGCGTCTACAGGTCCAGTCACAGGAGCAACCAGCATTTCGCTTCCGAACTGATATTCGTTTTTCGCGGTGTACGCCTGGTTGGCCTCCGGCCAGTTGTAATACAGCGGGCGCAGGAACGCGACGCCGGTGTCGTAGGTACGGCGCGCTTCTGTATAGATGTACGGAACCATCGCGTAGCGCAGATGAAAGGTGTGGCGCAGGATGTCGGAATATGGCTCGGGATAGGCCCAGATGCGCCGCTCGGCTTCAGGATTGTTCGTTGTGTGGGTGCGCAGGACCGGGCTGAACGCCCCGAACTGCACCCAGCGCGTGAACAGTTCCGGCCCGACCGCTCCCGGCATGTGGCCACCGATGTCGTGGCTCCAGTAGGCATAGCCGACATTGGCTGCGGTCGCGGTAAACCAAGGCTGGAAGGCCAGCGAGTCCCACACCGAGATGGTATCGCCGGAGAAGCCGATCTGATAGCGGTGGTTGCCCAGTCCTCCCCAGCGATGGAAGAGGAGCGGGCGCTTGCCTTCGCGCGCCTGATCGGTGAAATGGACATAGTTCAGCCACCAGGTCGGATTTACGCCGGGCGTTTGTGTGTTCGCCTCCTGCTGCCAGTCCAGCCACCAGAAATCGACCCCTTGTTTCTCCAACGGATGGTGCATGATGTCCATGTAATTGGTCGCGAATTTCTTGTTGGTGATATCGAACGGAACGTATTTTTTCGTTGCCGGGTCGATACCCATGGCGCGCGCCATTTCCGGATAGCGGTCCTCCCAGGGCTGAATGCCGGAGGCGGGGTGCAGGTTGAGCGTTACCTTCAATCCTTCCTGATGGACGTGCGTCAGGAATGCCTGGGGGTCGGGGAACAGCAGCTTGTTCCAGCTATATCCGCTCCAGCCCAGCGTGTGGCCTGACTGGTCCAGCTTGTGGTTCCACCAACTCTGATTGAACGTCGGATGCCAGCCCATGTCGATCACCAGCACATCGAGCGGCACATCGTTTTCATGGAAGCCGTGAATGAGGTTGTCGAGTTCCCGATCGCTGTAGGCCCAGTAGCGCGACCACCATGCTCCGAAGGCAAAGCGCGGCGGCAGAGGAATGCGGCCCGCGACTTTTACAAAATCTCCCAGCGCCTGTTTGTAGTGGTGGCCGTAGCCAAAGAAATACCAGTCCTGACGGTCACCGGCTGGGCGTTCGATGACCCAGGGCCATGGGCTGTTTTCGCCTTTCGTAAAACGAAAGTCAGCCGAGTCGAACAGTGGACGCGTGGAGTCATCGATGAGCACCCAGCCATCGCGCGAAACCAGTCCCTGCCCGATCGGCTCCTTCGTCTGGCCGCCGCGAGCGCCGTCCAGGGTGCGTGTCGTGCCCTGCAGATTTCCCGTGTTCGCCTTACCCGGATGCCACACCACAGCTTTGCCATCCACCTGCAAAGCGATTTGCAAATCATTCGCGGTGAATTTTCCATCGCTCCCGGAGGAGAGCGTGTAGGTAAGCTTCAGTGCATCCGTTTGCAGAATGAGCACCCGGTCCACGCCCTGCTTTACAATCTTTTTCGTGAAATGCGGCACCGGCATCCTGCGATTCAAAAAGACGAAGGAAGCATGGTCCTCAAATTTCCCATTCGCGGCCCATTCCATTCGGATGAGCCGCGATGTCAGCACGGTAAAGCGCGCATGACCATCGAGGACCACAGCCTCAGGATTGGCCACAGGATATTCCAGCCCAGCGGGACGGGGCGTGGCTGCGGGGTCGGCAGCGGCATTGGGGGAGGCTGTTTGCGTAGTCTGAACGCCGGTTAATATGGCCCCATGCTCAATTCCACGCGCAGACGGCCATGCCAGCAAAAGCGAGATCAGCACCAGACGACATGAAAGAGTTTTGCGCGAGGAGCTGCCGGAAATCCTAAGAAGTTTGAAGTATATTTTCATCGGCCACCCGTAAACTTGCAAAGTATACGCCGTCACTGCAAACGCTTCACGGTCCAGTTTTAGGTCGAGGCGTCCCCTATGGTACTTTGTCTCCGAGGTCTGTTATCAAAAACCCTATGCATTCCGATGCCCGAGCGCGTCTCCCCAATCTCGTTGCGGTGTGCGGGAGAAGCCTTCTTCTTATTCTGGCGTTCGGGTGCGGTCCAGCGTGGTGCGCCAGTTCGCTGGGACAGGACCTCACACCCATCCCGGCGTTTCCATTGGTTCAAAGTCCTTTGGCGCTGGTGCAACCGGCGGTCCCACAGATGCCGCTGACGGTGGTGGGGCCGCGTGGCGCACTGCTGGGGCAGCAGAATGGCGTTATTGAATCCTGGATTTTTCCCGTCAAGCTGTTTACCAACTTCCGCATCTCGGCGGAGTTGAAAGACTATGCGGTCCCCATTGACGTGAATCGACTTGCCGCCGTTGTGGATGTTCAGCCCGATCGCACCACCATCACCTATTCGCACGCCGCTTTTACCATTCGCCAGATCATGTTCACTCCGCGCGAGGCGGCGAATGGCACAGGCGCCGTTGTGGTGTTTCAGATCGATTCCGTTCGGCCCTTGAAGCTCATTTTCAGCCTGACGCCGGAGGTGAAACGCGCATGGCCCGCGCCGAACTATGGACCGCCATCGCCGGAGTGGGTCCCGTCGAAAGATGATAGTGGCTTCTACATTCTGCACACGGATTCCCCAGATCTGGCGGCTGGACTGGCAATTCCAGGGGCGCATCCCGGCATTCTCGCGCCGTATCAGGAGCGCCCTCATTCTTATCCGCTGCAATTTATTCTCGATTACGATCCACAGCGCGACCGCGATTCGTACTTTCCACTATTGATGACGGTCGGCAGCACTGCGGCGACCGCTGGCAATGCGGCATTGGCAGCGGCCCTAGAAGCGCTGGACGGGAATGTGGCCCAACTTTACCGCGATACCGCCAGCTATCACTCCCACTTCTTCGACCATCGCGTGACCATTGAGACGCCCGATTCCAGGTTGGATCTTGCGTATCGTTGGGCCTTGATCGCCATGGATGACGATCGGGTGCGTCTCTACACCGATGGTGAAATGGGGCTGGCCGCGGGCTTTTACCCCTCGGGCGATTCGGCCCGGCCGGGCTTCGGATGGTTCTTCGGACGCGATGCGCTGTGGACGGTCTACGCGCTTGACGCGGAGGGCGATTTCTCCACCACTCGCGAGGCCATGGAATTTCTCATGAAGCGTCAAAGGGCTGACGGGAAAATGATGCATGAGTATGCGCAGACAGCGGAGGCGGTCGATTGGAAGAGCTTTCCGTACGAATATGCGGCGGCGGACGCGACGCCGCTGCTGCTGATGGCGGCCGCCGACTATCTGGACGCCAGCGGCGACCTCAAATTTGTGCGCGGCCATTGGCCGCAGCTCCAGAAAGCATGGCAGTACGAGACCACCCATGACAGCGCCGATGGAATTTACAACAACTCCAATGGCACCGGCTGGGTGGAATCCTGGCCTGGCGGCATGCCGCGGCAGGAAATTTATCTGGCGGCGCTGGATGTGCAAGCTTCCACCGCGATGGGCCGATTGGCGGCGGCGGAAGGAGACGAGACGACTGCGAACCAGGCCCGGATACGCGCGGCGAAAATTGGTGGCGTGATCCAGAAAGAATACGCGATGGAACCGGGCTTTTATGCCTTCAGCCGCAATGCGAATGGCTCTCTGGACACGACCGCGACCATCTACCCAGCCGTGGCCTGGTGGGACGGAAGTTATGCGCTGCCGAAAAGCGATGCGATGTTCTCGCGCTGGGCTTCGCGGGAATTTTCGACCGATTGGGGCACGCGGGACCTCAGCGAAGATGCCGCGTTTTACGATCCCATCAGTTACCACCAAGGCTCGGTATGGCCGTTGTTTACCGGCTGGGCATCGGTCGCTGAATATCGCGCCGGACGCAGCCTCTCCGGATACGCGCACCTGATGCAGAATGCCGATCTTACGTTTGCGCAGGACCTTGGAGCTGTGACCGAACTGTTGTCAGGCGCGTTCTATCAGACGCTGGGCCGTTCCACATCGCATCAACTCTGGTCTTCGGCGATGGTGGTGTCTCCGATGCTTCGAGGAATGTTCGGTTTGGAATGGGATGCGGCAGCCAAAACACTGTATGTGACGCCGCATTTGCCAGCGGCCTGGGACCACGCGGCGCTGCGTCACGTTGCGCTTGGAGCTTCGTCCTTCGACCTCGAATTCCAGCGGCATCTGGGTCAAATGGTTGTTACCGCGACGGGAGATTTGCAGGGTGTCCGCCTCGCCAGTCACGCCGATGGCGCGGAAGTTCGCGAAGGAGGCGTTTCTCTCCGCATACCGCTACCGCCGGTGGAAGTCGAAATTTCCGCGGCGCTACCCGAGCCCGGCAGCCGCACTGCAATGGCGAAGGTATTGACCGAAACCCATACTCTCCATTCCCTGCGATTGCTGTTGCAGGGCCAGAGCGGATCGACGCTCACCATGTCATTGCGCCGCAATGGCATGGACGGAAAGATTGCCGCCCAAGGCGGCGACTTGAAAACCGACAGCGCCGGAGAGCGCCTGATCGTGCAATTTCCGAACGGTGCAGGGTATCAGCAGCAGCCGGTTGAGGTTACCTGGTGATGGGTCCTTTGATCGATGCTTGGGGCGCGGCGGCTGGCGATCTGGCGGTGCTCGAAGCCAATTCTGGGAAAATGGAGAATGCGGTCCAACTGTGGCGCACCGCATTCGACGAAAATCCAGGAGCCACCGCCGCCGGCTTCAATTTGGCTGTGGGAGAGTGCATGTTGGGTGACAAGCAGGCCGCGATTGCGGCATTGAATCGCGTGCTGCTGTTTTCGCCAGATGACCGGAAGGCCCGGGAGTTAATGCAAGCCGTGGTTACGGGTGGCCAGCCGTGCGGCGCGCGCTAAAGAATTATGGCTTCGCATGACCAGACCCTTCGCGCAGAGTCACGAAGCGGTCCGCTCTACAGCCGTCGAATGTTTCGATACGCCCGTTAGTCCAGCGCACTTCCAAACTGTCCACTTTCGACAGCGACCCCAGGCCGAAATGTAGTCGAAGATCGTTGCTGGAATCATAGCTGGAGCCGCTGCGCACCTCCTCCACCCATTTGCGTCCACCTGCATAGAGCGTCACGCGCGCGCCAATGCCATCGCGGTTCGACTGCGTTCCGACCACGCGCACACCCAGCCAATGATTTGGGTTTTTCGCGATATTCACCAGCAGCATCGGCTTGTCGCTGATGTTATTGATGACGGCCTCCAGACGGCCGTCGTTCCATAGGTCGGCGATGGCAAGCCCACGACTGGATTCCGGCACCGTAATCCCCGGCCCGGAATCCTTTGAAATGTCCTGAAATTTTCCATTCCCGAGGTTGTGATAGACAATGCGCGGCTCTTTATATGTGGAGCCGAGATTGCCGCTGTCCACCTCCGGATAGACATGTCCGTTCACCAGCATCAGATCGGGCCAGCCATCGTTGTCCATGTCCATAAACATTGTGCCCCAGCCCAAATACTGTGTATTGACGCCGATGCCTGCGGAAGTTGTTACATCTGTAAAAGTGCCATCGCCTTCATTGCGATACAAGGTGGAAGTGTCGTCGGAAAAATTTGTTTTGAATATGTCCGGGCGACCGTCACCATCGTAGTCGGCGACGGTCGATCCCATTCCCGCCTGTTCGCGGCCGTCCTCGTTGAACGCTACGCCTGCATCCGCGGCCTTGTCGGTGAATGTTCCATCGTGATTATTGCGATACAGAATCGAAGGCGTCGAGTCGCAGGCTACAAAAATATCGGGCCAACCATCGTCGTCGTAATCGAGCGTGGAAACGCTGAAACAATAGTGGCCGGGTGTGTTTTCAATGCCGCTGGCTTTACTGACATCCGCAAATTTTCCATTGCCCATATTGTGGTACAGAATGTTGGGCGCGCTTGCGAGTCCTCGCGGCCCGCACATCACCGCGACGCCTTTCCAAGTACAATCCACGGCCTCTCCCGGCGCGGGTGTATCGGCAAGATTGAAATGCACGTAGTTGGCAACTGCAATGTCCAGTTTCCCATCGCGGTCGTAGTCGACGAAGGCGCAGCCCGTCCCCCACTCTTTCCCGGTCCCGGCCACGCCGGCTGTCTCCGCCACCTCCTTGAATGTTCCATCTCCTTGGTTGTGGTAGAGCCGGTTCTTGCCATAGCCAGTCACGTACAGGTCGTCATGGCCATCGTTGTCATAGTCTCCAACGCAGACGCCCTGTCCCCAACCGGTATCTGTCAACCCCGCTTGGGCGGTAACGTCCGTGAAGGTCCCGTCATGATTGTTATGGAACAGGTGGCTCGTCGGACGCTTTTCGCCGGAGGGAACTTCTCCATCCAAATAGGTGCCATTGACAAGGAATATATCGGGCCAACCATCGTTGTCGTAGTCGAGAATGGCGACACCGCTGCCGGTTGCCTCTACGATGTAACGCTTCTTCCTGACGCTTCCATTCACGTCCACAGTTCGAAGGCCCGCCTGTTCCGCAACATCTATAAACCAGGCCGGGGAAGGGTGTTCCAAAGTTGCTGGATACGGGTGTGTTGAGGATTTCATGACGGATTTACTTGCAGCATTAAATTTCGGTGGCAAGCGCGAAGCGGTTTGGCTGGCGGAAGACAGGGAAAGAACGGAAGAGGTGAAAACACACAGAGCAATTTGAACGGCCCGTTCAGCGCATTGACATATGTTTTTCTGCAAGACTGCGCCAATCATTCGATGCGAAATCCATTTTTTAGATGCAAATGAGATATTTTTAAAACTATTGAAATTATCGTTGACAAGTGTCCCCTGTGGGAAAGATAATTCGCTTCGGGTTTAGTAGATCGATTTTGCGGTTCTGTACGACGACTCTAATTTGACTGAATGGTCATTGTCCATCCAGTGCTGTGCAGGGGATTTCAACGGTCATAATGCAAGACAGGAAGATATCAATTGCCTGGCGGGATGCGATTTTGCAAGTGACACGTTGCAAATCCAAGCCCTAAACAAATTAAGACTTAAACCAATTAAGCACCAGAAGAGTTCAACAGTTTTGGCAACCATTTAGCAGGAGGCGAAACAATGAAGGTCAGGCAGATCCTTTCGGGGATTTTTAGCGCAGGTCTGTTAGCGTTCTTACTCACACCAACCACTTCCCATGCACAGGCCGTATATGGATCAATCTACGGCACTGTCACAGACAGCACAGGGGCCGCCGTTCCCGGCGCGACCGTTACCGTCACCGATGAAAGCAAAGGCAACGTTGTCACCGCGATAACCAACGGCAGCGGCGTGTACACCATCCAGAATCTCATTGTGGATTTTTACGATGTGGAGGTCGCCGCTCCCGGATTTAAGACGGCAGACAATCCGCATGTCCATGTGTACGTCGATACCGCGCCAAAGGTGGATGTCGTGCTCCAAGTGGGCACTGCGTCCCAGACCGTGCATGTCACCTCGGCAGCCCCGCTTCTCAATACCAGCAAAGCGGACGTCGCCATGATCCTGAACGAAAAATACATGACCAACCTGCCGGTCCCCAACCGCAACTTCACCAGCCTGGAATTGCTGTTGCCCGGCGCGCAAGTCCTTGGCTGGAGCCATGCTTCGGATGAGGACCCGCAGGGCAGCCGCCAGATCCAAATCGACGGCCAGTACTTCAACGGCGTGGGATACGAACTGGATGGCACGGACAATCAGGACCCGATCCTGGGCATCATCATCATCAACCCGATTCTGGATGACGTCAACGAAGCCAAAATGACCACCCAGAACTTCGACTCGGAATTCGGCATGGCGGTCAGCTCGATGATCACCGTGGACACGAAGTCCGGCACGAACCAGTTGCATGGAAGCGCCTATGACTATCGGGAAAGCGGCGCCAACCTGGCCCGCGAGCCTTTTTCGGAATTTACCAAAAGCGCGGTCCCGGCCTTCCTGCAGAACCAGTTTGGCGGCTCCATCGGCGGCCCCATCAAGAAAGACAAACTCTTCTATTTTGGCGGGTATCAGGGGTTCCGGGAACGGGTCGGAACTTCAAACCTAGTCACCGTTCCCACCCCGCTGGCCAAGAGCACTTGCTCCACGCCAGGTGGAAATTGCAATCTGAGCGACTACCTGAACCCCACTACTGGATATGGGCCTGTGGCGGGACAGATTTACGACCCTACAACTTCGGGAACGACGGCGTTCGCGGGGGACATCATTCCGTCCGGCAGAGTGAACGCTGCTTCGGCTGCCTTAATCAAACAATTTCCTGCCCCGAACGCGGGAGCGACAGGCGCAGTCTTCAACAACTACGCTGCGTCCGGCAACGGCATCTTCAACAGCAACCAGTTCGATGTCCGCATGGACGATGTGACGAGCCAGAACCTGCACGCATTTGGCCGTTATAGCTATTTTAGCGACGTCCTGTCGGGGGCCACCATCTTCGGCCCATTGGGGGGTATCGGCTTTGGAATCAATGGATATGGTGGCACCTCGAATGGCCGCAATCAGAGCTTTGCCGGTGGCGCCGATTATGCCATCCACCCCACACTGTTCACGGATCTGCGGTTCGGCTGGCACCAATATAAAATCCTGACCAGCAAGTATGACGGACAGCAACCATTCGCCACGAACGCAGGGATTCCAGGGCTCAACGTTGGAGGGACTGGGCAAACTGGCGGCGCTCCGGGTTTCTATGTCAATGGCAATGGCGGGTTCCAGTTCGGCTCCAGCCTGGGCATCAACCGTTGCAATTGTCCTCTGACGGAGAATGAGCAACAGTGGCAGATCGTGAACGACTGGACCAAAATCGTCGGCAACCACATCTTCAAATTCGGCGCGGACCTGCGGTACGCCACCAACCTTCGTATCCCCAGCGATAGCAACCGTGCCGGCGATCTGTCCATCAACTCCGGCGAAACTGCGGCATCGAGCGGAACGGGCGGTCTGGGTATCGCCACCTTCATGCTGGGCGACGTGGACCAACTTTCGCGCTACGTCAGCACGGTGGGAAATGCTTCCGAGCAGCAGAAGCGCACCTTCTTCTACGCGCAGGACACATGGCACCCAACCTCCAACTGGACCGTCAACTACGGATTGCGGTATGAACTCTACTTCCCGGAAACTGTGAACGGCAAGGACCATGGCGCCCTACTGAACCTCCACACCGGCAATTTGCAGGTGGCCGGCGAGGGGCCGTATGGCACCAACATGGGCATCGCCAATAATTTCTATCTGTTTGCCCCCAGACTCGGCGTGGCGTATCAAGTCAATCCCAAAACAGTCATCCGGGCCGGGTACGGGCGCAGTTACGACATTGGCGTCTTCGGTTCCATCTTCGGCCACGCATCCACGCAGAACCTGCCTGTCCTGGCAGCGCAGGACTCCGTGGGTTCAAACAACTTCACGCCCGCCTTTACCTTCGGGAACGCCCCTCCGACGGCATTCTTCGGCAATCTGAACCCCACGACAGGCACCATTCCGTTGCCCAACGGGGTCAACGCCCACTCTCGTCCAATGACAGAGCGGCTGCCCCAAATCGACGCCTGGAACCTGTCTCTGCAAAACCAG
>JAJYGR010000343.1 GCA_021790655.1 Acidobacteriota bacterium
GCCAGAAAGATGGCGCAATCTTTCCAGTCTGGCCCCTGCATGACAGCATTGATCAGACCCG
This sequence comes from Acidobacteriota bacterium, assembly GCA_021790655.1. Lineage (GTDB taxonomy): Bacteria > Acidobacteriota > Terriglobia > Terriglobales > Acidobacteriaceae > JAKAAZ01. The sequence goes on from JAJYGR010000343.1 coordinate 62, forward strand.
TCACCCAGCTCTGCCCTGCACTGATCAATGCAGCTGGATGTTCACTGACGGCCCCCGAAGGAGCGATCCAGGATACGGAAGGCAAGGTGCCTTCTCGGGCCTGCTTATAGAAGTTCTCCAGCGGCTGGATACGGGAAAGCTCGCCATCATGCTTTACCGTATCGAAATGAGGCAATGGATTCCATATTCCCGGAGTTCGCGACGCGAACAATTTGCCTGGCGGACAGCTCTTGGCAACCTCGTCGTCGCCGCCTTTACAGTCGGGTTCGATGCCCTTCATGACGTAGTAGCCCCAGGTTACGTGATGGGCGTGCAGCAGATAAGTCACATCCGTCCAGGCATAAATCGCTCTCTTACGGGTGCGCTCGGTTGGCCACCAGGTATCGGGCGGCAATCCAGGTGTATCGAGCGCATTCACGCAGCTCGTCGGATCGTCATGCTTAGTACAATAGGCCGACCAGGCAGAAACTTCGTAGAGATGAGCGGGCAGGCTCCAGGACGCATTCGGTTCAAACATGTGGTCCTGTAAGACAAACGCGCGCGCGTACGCCCAATAATTGGGAATATCCCGGCCATCGTGATATCCCATCACATCGGCGTTCACAGAGTTCGTGCAAGCCGGATCGGAGGCCTCCAAACATTGTCTCTGGCCACTTTCAGCCTGGACTACAAAACCGTCCATCCTGCCGTTGTCAACGTCCGCCAGCGTGTCTTTTGCCAAATGCGGACCACCCCCATTGGAATCATTCGTGTCGTGATAAGGACCCATGCACGATCCGGTCTTTGGATCGGGATTGCAAACCGTAAAGGCCCCGTTTTTTGTCGGCAAACCGTCGGCTCCAGGGAAGGTCCCGAAGTAACTGTCGAACGAACGGTTTTCCTGCATGATGATAATCACGTGACGAATTTTGTGAATGCCTTGAAGGATTGGAGATGTGTTCCCACTCGATGACTGGGCCTGCGCCATCAGGCAACCCGGAACTATCAGCAGGGACGCTAGCGCATACAACCCTACGAACGTCGCTGTAATAAGCAATCGAAAATACTTCGCAGAAAACCGAGGCATGAAATGAGGTGTCATAGAATCCAAGTTCCCCTTGGGCAGACAGTGTACCCGCCAATTGGAGGAATCGCAAACTAAGTAAAAGCCTCGCCAGGACATCTCTGAATCTAAGCAGGAGTATCCGCGCTGGTCATCGATATACATGCGCATTGGCGGCATTGCAGGTAACTGCCGCGTCACGGGATCACAGGGCTGGCCGGTCTTAACAAGCGATTATGTGAATAATCGGCTTGATGGTGATTTGGGTCTGAAGTGAGTTTGTTTCACAAGGTCGATGACACTACGTTTGAGGCAGTAATAATGTCTGGTGTATAAAAGTCAGTGCCTTACTTACGGGTACTATTCTTTCGTCCGGTCCTCCACGAGCTCTCAATCTCGATGCTTATCTTACGCATACTCTGAATAGTTGCCTCGAGACCGTATCGTACATGCGCGCGCATAGCGGCATCCGCAGCCGTCTGGTCCGTGGAAGAAATGGCGGCGATCAAGTCACGATGAAAATGCGGTGGAATTGGGGGTTGTTCTCCGATCAGGTCGAACAACCAGTTGAAGATCAGCACTGCATGGTCTCGATCATCTTGCACAGCGCTAGGGTCCCAGAACACGCAGCGATGCGCGTGTGCAGCCGCAGGTGATCGTTGTTCACCTGAAATACCAAGGAAGAATTGCCCGGTTTGGAATCGCGCCGTAAGTACAGAGCATCCAGGTCTTCCGCCAAATCTCGCAATTCCCGCCGTTCAGCCATGCTGGCCCGCTCTGAAAAAAGCCGCGCCGACTGGCTTTCTAGCGCCTCTCGAATCACAAAACGATCGCGGATGTCAGTCTCCGTAGGTATCCGTATGCGCGTTCCCACTTGCGGCTTGCTTTCGATTAGACCCTCTTGCGTCAGCCGCTGGAAAGCTTCGGAGACCGGTACGATGCTCATGCCCAACTCAGCGGCCAATTGTCTACGTGAAATTGGCACACCCATGCGAAATCTACCCAAAAGGATCTGCTGCCGAATAGCTCGATATGCTTGTTCAGGCAACGCCTGAGTATATGATTTGGAGCCGCCTTTTGAAGGTCGCGCCATGGAGATTATCTCTGGGTCAGTTTCTCACAACCTACTGATCTCTTAAGTTGCTCACTAATTTGTCCAATAGCGTATTGCGGAGAAAGCGGCGAAACCTCGATCCGCCACGAGTTTCGTTGATGCAGACGATTTTGCGCGATCGAATTTCCCACGCGTCATGCGATAGACGTCAACCGCGTCCGATAAAGGGCATCTTCGTTGACATCACAGTCATAAACTGTACGTTTGCGTTCAGCGGCAGGCTGGCCATATACAGAACGGCTTCGGCGACGTGCCGTACATCGAAGGTCGGCTCCTCCGCCGTGCCGCCGTTTGCCTGTAGTGCTCCTGCCGCCCATTTTTCGGTCATTTCCGTGGCCGCATTGCCTATATCGATCTGGCCGCAGGCAATATCGTTCTGGCGGCCATCGAGCGAGATACATTTTGTAAGCCCGGTGATGGCATGTTTAGTTGCGGTGTAGGGCGCGGAATGGGGCCGCGGCACATGCGCCGAGATCGAGCCATTGTTAATGATCCTTCCCCCGCGCGGCCGCTGCGACTTCATCAGGCGGACCGCCTCCTGAGCGCATAGGAAAGCGCCGGTAAGGTTGACACTCACGACCTGGGACCATTGTTCGTAGCTCAAATCTTCCATCGGAATTCCAGGAGCGCCCACTCCTGCATTGTTAAACAGCACATCCAGGCGGCCAAACGTGTCCCGAATTTTGGCAAACAGCGCCCGCACCGAATCGGGTTGGCTGACATCGGTGGGGATGGGACACATTTTTGCGCCGTCAGGAACGGCCATGGCTGCGGTACGTTCAAGCTCCGCAAGTCTGCGCCCGGCCAACACTACGGAATATCCGGCAGCTTGCATGGCCAGGGCCACTGCGCGTCCGATGCCGCTGCCTGCCCCGGTAATGATCGCCACTTTGCCTTCACCGGAACGCTTGTCTGAAAGCTCCAAGTTCATCAGGTCTCTCCACTCCAGCTCATATAGCGAAGTTGAATAACGTCGGCATGAATCCGATTCGAAGATTCGGTTCAAATTCAATCGCCCTTGAACTCACGGCGAGGGTCGGCATTCGATGCGTGGCCGGAAATCCCAGTTCACTGCATCGGGGCCATTATTTCAGAGATTTCTACACATCGGTGGGAATCGATGCTTCGATAGGCAGCCTCAACTACAGCAAACGTTTTTCCATGTACTCTCGGGCCTCGGTCTCAAAAGGCCGGCCAGTTTCCAGGCAGTCTAAAAAGGGAAGCAGTCTGTCCTGAATATGGTATTCCGCCGAACCTGAGCATAGATACAGTACCTCAAAGTAGCTGTGGCGGTTCATGCGGACGTTGCGCCGCCAGGGTTGCGACGCACCGCAGACGCATGTATATGTAGCCGTTCCGCGCTTACGCTCGTGCTCGATTCAGAATTTTTTTCAACATATCCATTACGCATCCCAAATATACGTTTGCGGAGATTCACTGCGCCATCCCGACAGCAAACCCGCACTTCGAGTTCAAGACCAATTCCAAGCTCAGCCGAAGCAAGTCCAGAGCGATGGTCATAGACCGCTAGGGAAGGACTTCTTCATAGAGTTTCACCTCAAAGGATTCCACCAGGGCAGGCCGGACTTCATCGAAAAAATGCTTGATGTAAGGCATGGCGCAATGTTTCTGAAAGATTTCATTGTCCTGCCACTTTTCAATAAAGCTGATTCGTCGCGGGTCATCAGTCCGCTGGTTGAGTTCGTAGCGGATACAGCCGTGCTCCCGATGCGTCGGCTGGATCAAAGAATGAAGTGCCGCCATCAGTTCTTCGGTTTTTCCTTCAGCCGCCAGAAATTCCGCGACACAGACAACTTGCGTAGTATTTTTTCCGACCATGTTCATCTCCCCACCGGAACGCTTTTTAGAGAGAGATAGAGTTCGTATGCCGTTTCCGGTTTTTCGTCTTCAT
>JAJYGR010000299.1 GCA_021790655.1 Acidobacteriota bacterium
TTTCTTTTGCGTTGCCAGGGCCAACTTCATCGGGTTCCGGATCATGCGCAAAGTCCAGTTCAGGCTGGTCATCTTTACTTCCTTCAATCACCGGATACACGATGTAGCCCTGATGTCCCGCAGCCACTTGCTTCCGCAGAAATCCCCACACCTCCTCCGCGCGCTCATCCGTAATGCGGCGGGTGACGATGGGCGTGCGTCCCGGCGGCAATTCGTCGAGCACGCTGACATCGAGATCGCCGTACAGGGTGAGCGCCAGCGTCCGCGGAATCGGCGTGGCGGTCATCACCAGGACATGAGGCTCCGCAGTGTTGGGCTTTTTCATCAGCCGGAAGCGCTGCATCACTCCGAAGCGGTGTTGTTCATCGACGACGACCAGGCCGAGGTTGGCGAACTCAACTTTCTCTTCAATCAACGCGTGCGTGCCGATGACAAGGTCTGCTTCGCCGCGCACAATCTGCCCTCGATTGGCGCGTTTGCGATCTTCGTCGAGCGAGCCGGTCAGTAGTATGACATTGTAAGGCGGCTGGCGTTGTGAACGTTCGAGCAGCCTGCGCGCTGCCAGATAATGCTGCGTCGCAAGAATTTCCGTAGGGGCCATCAGCGCGGCCTGATGGCCGTTTTCAATGGCGATAAACGCAGCCTGCAATGCCACGATGGTTTTGCCGGAGCCGACATCGCCTTGCAGCAGGCGGCGCATGGGGGTGGGTTGTCGCAGGTCGTGGACAATTTCCGCCAGCACTTTTTTCTGTGCCGCCGTGGGATGAAATGGCAGCACGCGCTTAAGCGCCTCGCGGACGCGGCCATCTGCGATGAGCGCAGGGCCAATCCGCTCCCGCATGCGGCGGCGTTTTAACTCCAGGCCAAGTTCCAGAAAGAAAAGCTCTTCAAAAATGAGCCGCTGGTGCGCTGGCGTGGCGGTGGCCTGCAACAGGCGCAGACCTGTTCCTGCAGGAGGGAAGTGTACCTGGCGCAAGGCCTCCACGCGGCTGGGCAACTGCATGCGTTTGCAGAGTTCGGTCGGGATCGTTTCCGGGAGTGTACTGCCAAGGTCTTCCAGCAGCCGATAGATCACCCGCCGCAGCCAGCGGGAACTGAGCTGCGCGCCACCCAGCGACTCGTACACGGGAACGATGCGGCCTACCTCCAGCAGCGTCTCTTCTGGATCATTTTCTCCCGGCAGAATTTCGATCTGCGGCTGAATCATTTTGAAATTTCCGGCACGGCTTCGCGACGGCTCGACCTTGCCATAAAGCGCCAGCATCTGGCCCGGCTGGAATTTGTCTTTGAGATACGTCCCGTGGAACCACATGCATTTCATCGAGACCGGCCCCTGCCCGACGGTCATTTCAAAGATGGGCATGCGTTTGGTGCGCAGCAGTATCGTTCCGCGCACTTCGGCGATGACGCTGGCCATTTCTCCGGGAACCAGTTCGTTCAGCGAGCGGGGATTCAGCCGGTCTTCATAACGAAATGGAAGGTGGTACAGCAGGTCCTCGACGACGAGGATGTTTTTCTCCTTCAATTTTTCGGCGACACGGGGGCCGACACCTTTCACGAACTGGATGGGTGTGTCGAGGGCAGTCACATTCTGGATGCTACCAGCCGTGGGGCATGGCCAAGGAAAGCGTAGGGAATTGGACTCGCACGGTAGGAACCTTGCTTCACGAGATTGGGAACCCGGCCCCATTGCTTACAGGTATATTGTTCGTTAGACCATCAGGAGTCGTGGCAATATGGCGCGCAAAATCATTCAGCAGTTGGTGTCGATCCCTGGGATTGGACCCCTCACAGCCACGGCACTCATTGCCGCCATCGGCAGGGTCGGGAGTTCGCGGCATGGATGGGGGTTGTTCCGCGAGAACACTCCACAGGTGGTACACAGAAGCTGCTTGGCATCGGCAAACGCGGCAATGCCTATCTGCGAAGGCTCTTTATCCTGGGAGCACGAGCCGTCTTGCAGCATCATGCCAAACAGTCTTCCGCGCTGAGTGAATGGTTGACGCAACTGACACTGCGTGCGCATCCCAACGTTGTGGCAGTGGCCTTGGCAAACAAACTGGCGCGTATGGCCTGGGCGGTACTGGCCAAAGGCGATCAGTATCATCCTCCAACTCTGGCAAATGCTGCCGGAGTTTAAGTGAACTGGCCTGCAAATGACGCCTGGCACACCGCGCCAGGCGTGGAAATCGCAGACGCGATCCCCACATTTGCAGACCGGGTGCGACTACGGATTTTGAGTTTTCATACCAGGTCTGCTGGCGAATGGAGAGATGACACAACGGTCAAACCCGCCCCCCAGAAAACCTGACTTAGGGAAAAGTCTTCCGAGACTGAAGAGGTTATGAGGTTCAGAGGGCAGCGCATTCCATCCTGGCAAGGAGCCACTCGCTCCATCAAATGCCGTATACATTTGCGCAGACCTTTCATGTCATCCTCACTTTTCGCTTGCGACAAGGAGGCGGACCATACATTCCCTAAAGCTGGCCAGCGCGAAGAATGGGGTGCCAGCGTTGAGTTATCGCGATTCGCCCGATACTTCTTCCAGGGAAGATCCAAGCCCCTCATCATCCTCGAAGAAATCAGAGTCAATGCGTTTTACGACATAGCTGTTGACAGTAGAAACGCCAACTCCAAATTCAAACATCAACTCAGCAAGTTGCTGCCCGTTGATTAGGACGACTTTACTGTCCAGAGCTTCTGCATAATCCAACGCGTCCTTTGAAAACGTTGATGTTGTGATGAAGACGCCCCGCTTTGCCTTTTTGCCGTACAAAGCGCCGACAAACTTCTGGATTTCCGGGCGCCCCACCGTAGTGTTGTCCCAACGTTTAGCTTGGATATACAGAAGGTCAAGTCCAAGCTTGTCCTCTTTAATGACGCCATCAATACCGCCGTCCCCTGACATGCCAATTGCCTTCCCGGCATCTGCTAGAGAACCACCGTACCCGATAGAAGTCAGCAAGCGGACAACGAGGCGCTCGAAGAATTCTGGAGCGGAAGACTTCACTCGTGCAAGAACGTCCGACTCAAGCTGCTTTCGTAATTTCAAATAGCCGTTTGCAAGTGCTTCCTCCGGGGTCTGAGAAGTGTCCCCTATAATTTCATCGGCTAGTTCTTCTGTGGTCTTCTTAGGCGTTAGGAACTCAATAAATTCTGGATACCTGCGGAGAAAAGCCACATCTATCTTTGCTGGTTTCAAGCTGAGAGCGTCACACCCACGATCTGTTATTTGGAAATACCCGCGTTTCGTATATTTGATTAGGTTCGCTTTTTTTAGATAGGTCCGCGCCCAACCTACACGGCTATTGAAAATACTGCTCACTCCGCTGGGCAGTAGCTCCTTCTTCTCGTCTTCAGACAGGTTGAAGTAGTCGGCTAAATTCTGCATTGCTTGCCGGATATGGTGCTCTTTTCCGTCAGCGGCTATTTCGAGTAAAGGCAGCATCACTGTTTGGTAATCAGGTATCGACATGGAGTTCAATTCTCTCTTTTACTTTTTTTACAGCGGAATGTTCCCATGCTTCTTCGGCGGATTTTTGTCGCGTTTAGTATCGAGCATTTCCAGCGCGCGAATTAAATGCCTGCGCGTTTCACTGGGGCGGATGACCGCATCGACATAGCCTCGCTCCGCCGCCACATACGGGTTCGCAAACCGCTCGCGGAACTCTTCCACTTTTTCCGTGCGCGCCTCGGCGAGAATTTTCATCTTGTCTTCTTCCGTAAATGGCCTGCCCGAGGGCCACACCGCCTGCGCCTGCTGCGCCACTTGATCCAGCTCGCGTTTGTATACGATGTTGACCGCGCCCTCTGGACCCATGACGGCAATCTCCGCCGTGGGCCAGGCCAGGTTCAGATCGGTGCGGATGTGCTTCGAGCTCATCACGCAATACGCGCCGCCATAGGCCTTGCGCGTGATGACGGTGAGCTTCGGCACGGTCGCTTCCGCGTAGGCGTAGAGCAGCTTCGCGCCATGGCGGATGATGCCGCCATGCTCCTGCTGCGTGCCGGGTAGAAAGCCGGGAACGTCTTCCAGCGTGATCAGCGGAATGTTGAACGCATCGCAGAAGCGCACGAAACGCGCTGCCTTCACGCTGGCGTTGATGTCGAGCACCCCGGCAAGAAATGCAGGCTGGTTCGCGACGATCCCCACCGAACGGCCATTCATCCGCGCAAAGCCGACGACGATGTTGCGCGCGTAGTGCTCGTGGATCTCAAAAAAATATCCGTCATCCACAATGTGATGGACCACATCCTTGATGTCATAAGGCTGGTTCGCCGCCTCCGGCACCAGCGTGTCGAGCTCGCTGTCAGCGCGATCGACCGGGTCCTGCGTAGGCTTGCGCGGCGGGTCTTCCAGATTGTTCGAGGGCAGAAACGTGAGCAACTCGCGCATCATGGCGAGGCATTCCGCATCGTCATGCGCCATCAGGTGCGCCACGCCGGAGGTCTCGTTGTGCGTGGTCGCGCCGCCCAGTTGCTCCTTGGTCACTTCCTCATGCGTCACGGTTTTGATGACGTCCGGCCCGGTGACAAACATGTACGAAGTTTTATCGACCATCAGCGTAAAGTCCGTAATCGCCGGCGAATAGACGGCCCCGCCCGCGCATGGCCCCATGATCGCGGAGATCTGCGGCACCACGCCGGAGGCAAGAGTATTGCGCAGAAAAATGTCCGCATACCCGGCCAGCGAGACGACGCCTTCCTGAATGCGCGCGCCGCCAGAATCGTTCAGCCCAAGAATAGGCGCGCCCACGCGCATCGCCATGTCCATCAGTTTGATGATTTTGGCTGCGTTGGTCTCCGACAGCGAGCCGCCGAAGACGGTGAAGTCCTGCGCGAAGACAAACACCACGCGGCCATGGATACGCCCATGTCCGGTAATGAAGCCGTCGCCGGGGACCTTCTGCGCTTCCATGCCGAAGTCTGTGCAGCGGTGGGTGACGAAGCGGTCCGTCTCTTCGAAGGTCCCTTCATCGAGCAGCAGTTCTACGCGCTCTCGCGCAGACAACTTGCCTTCGCGATGCTGACGCTCGCGTCTCGCCGCGCCACCAGCCTCCTCGGCCAGCGCATTGCGACGTTGCAATTCGTGGAGTTTTGCCTGGACAGTCATTCAGACTGGATTATAGATAGAAGCCTTCCCATCTGGGCTGGAGTTTCGATTCTTGACCGTGGGTCAATTTATTTTGAGGCTTTATTTTGAAGCTCCGTCGCTGCCGGAAGCCCCGTTTTCAAGCACCATCCGGGACTTGTCCACTTATTGTTTGACTGCGAAGGTGGATGGCTAACGGACCAACGGACTCTCCCAAACGCGAAAAAGCAATTCCTTGAGTTGAGCGAAATCCCTGGGGCCAAGCTCGGCGCGCCATTCGCGCTCGATGTTGCGGAGCACCTCCATAGCTTTTGCGTACGCGGCGTGTCCGCGCTTCGTAAAGCGGACAATTCGTGCACGGCCCTCATCCGGCGCATCGGATCGGATCAGATATCCGAGATCCTCCAGGCTCCCCAGCAGCCGGTTCATGGCCTGCTTGCTCATCCCTGCGCGCTCGGCAAGAACGCCGGGGCGAACACCGTCGGGGCCCGGAAACCGGAAGAGCGCCATGTGCGGCAGGCTGAGCTCCGTAAAGCCCGCCGCATTCAGATCGTTAATGATACGCCGGTGGATGGCCTCTGCCGGAACGCGCAGCAGCGCGCCGATGAGCATATCCTTGGTCTTCACGGGTGAATTTTCTCGCAAAAAAGTCATTGACACTCTGAGTAAACTATGTGTACTATCACTTCAAGGTAAATATAGTTTACCGAAGGGAGGAACAAAATGACACTACATGCCGCCGACCCGCTCGTCAATCCCTCTGACGAGATCGTATTGAAAGATTCACAGCACACAACGCAGCAGTCCCCCGCCTGGAGCGCAAATGGAGCCGCGACCATGGCCCAGCAAAGCCAGATGAAGTACGTACCCGCGGGAACCGGCGCGGCCTACTGGGGCCCCGGAACTGTGCTGACGTTTATTGTCACTGGTAAGGACACAGGCGGCGCTTTCTTTCTGTCCGAGATGTCTGTGCCGCCGGGCGGAGGCCCACCGCCGCACATCCACCACCGCGAGGACGAATCGTTCCACATGCTCGAAGGCACGCTGACGATGCAAGTGGGCGGGGATACAATCACTGCATCGGCTGGAGATTTTGCATTCCTTCCCCGTGGAGTCGCTCATTCGTTTAAGAACACCGGCGATGGGCTTGCGAAGGCCCTGGTTTTGACCACGCCGGCGGGCCTTGAGAACTACTTTGCTGAAGTGTTCGATCCTGTTACGGATCATTCTGCGGCGCCGCCTCCTCCCAGCAGAGAAATGCTGGCGCGGGCGATGGCAATTTCTCCCAGGTACGGGCTCGTGCTTCTTCCCCCAGCGTAACGGGCCAAATCGGAATCTACGAAGGGGAGGCTTCCATGTCACTGCCATCGATCGATTTATCCGTCAATCCTGCTGAAGAAACCATCCGGTTAGGACCACTCGCGGTGAGGTTTCTCGTCACCGGTGAGAACTCTTCCGGCACTGTGGCGGTCTTTGAGGTGGTTGTCCCCGCCGGACAGCGCCTGATGGGGCCGGCACACAGCCACGACCACTACGAGGAGACGGTCTACGGCATCGACGGCGTGTTGACGTGGACCGTGGACGGCAACCCGATCGACGTGGGGCCGGGGCAGGCGCTCTGCATTCCGCGGGGTGCTGTTCACCGGTTCGACAACAACGGCGCCAAAGACGCGAAGGGGCTGTGCGTGGTTACACCCGCTGCGATTGGCTCGCAGTTCTTCCGAGAGTGTGCCGAAGTAATCAACGCGGCGGCAGGCGGGCCGCCGGACCGCGCGAAGATGGCGGAAATCATGCGCCGCCACGGCCTGACGCCAGCTCCTCCTCCGCTTCAGGCGTAGGGGCTTGCGACGCGCCAAAGCAACGATTGCCGCCACAGCTGAAGTTGAACCTATCCGGCCCGATGATCGCACCGTAGATACCGTAAGAGGTTGCTGTAAAAATCTCATGGGCACTTGGTTGGCAAGATGGTGCCGGGATCGTCGGCATCACGGAACCAGGGGTCAGATGTTGGTAAATCGCCGAGTCACTCAGGGAGTGCCTTCAATCTACCGACTCAAACTTCTGGATTGCTGGCGAGTCACGCAAGATCCAGAAACAATCTAAAGGTGGAGAGAAAGAATCGAGCGGCGGACGCGAAACGGGCGATCCTCACGTAGGGAGAGGGGAAGTTCTTCTCGTTCCTGGAAACGGAGAAAACGGCCTGCTACACTACTTCCCGATGGAAGATGCAATCATTTTCTTCCGACGGAGAAAGCCAACTGGCCAGCGCGCATCCGAAGAGAATCATGATGCTGAGCAATCCTGCGGCAAGAGGAAGCAAGGGCTCCGCGCGTTGTAACCACCCTCCCAAGGAAACAAAATTCGTCCAGTCCATAAAATTTATCTCCTGTTACTTAGTTGGATTTCATTTTACGTATTTAGGTTGACGTAGGATGTAAAAAAATTGAATCTTTTCTGAGTTTCCTGTAAAGGCTTTGCCTTCTTCAGAAACGTCATCCGGCTTTTTGCATTTTCTTGCCCCCTCGCTACAAAGAATTTGCAATTCGGTGTTTTTGGGCAGAGAATGAAGGCGAACATTTAGCGAATCAAAATGCCTTCCATTCCTGATGAACTAACCGCGCGCACACTTCCTTCGCCTGCCATGCCGCGGATCCGCTGGCTGTTTCTCGATCTCAATTCTTATTTCGCGTCCGTCGAGCAGGAGGAAAATCCCAGTCTGCGCAACCGTCCCGTCGCCGTGGTGCCCGTAATGGCGGACACCACCTGCTGCATCGCCGCCAGCTATGAGGCGAAGGCCTTCGGCGTGAAGACCGGCACGCAGGTCGGCGAGGCCAAACGGATGTGCCCCGGTCTGGTACTGGTCGAGGCGCGGCACGAACTCTATATTGCGTACCATCATCGCGTGGTGGAAGCGGTGGAAAGTTGCGTGCCGATTTCCTCGGTGCGCTCCATCGACGAAATGGCCTGCCAGTTGACTGGCCGTGAGCAGCCCTTGTTGGCCGCGATGGACCTTGGCCGGCGCATCAAGGCGACAATTCGCGTCCAGGTTGGCAGCACATTGCGCTGCTCGATTGGCCTCGCGCAGAATCGCTACCTGGCCAAGATTGCCTCCGACATGGAAAAGCCGGACGGCCTGATGGCGCTCACCCTCGATCTGTTGCCGCACGCGCTGCTCGGTTTAAAGCTGCGCGATCTGGTCGGTATCGGCAGCCGCATGGAGCGGCGACTGAATGCGCGTGGCATCTCCACCATGGCAGACTTATTGGCGCTCAGCCCGGAACAGTTGCGGCATGCCTGGGGTAGCGTGCAGGGCGAACGGCTGTGGCACTGGCTGCGCGGAGAAGACTTCCACGAAGGCGAGATGGAGCATCCGAAATCCGTCGGCCACCAGCATGTACTGCCGCCGGAGTTTCGCACCCCAGAGGGGGCCTATGCCATCGCGCACAAGCTGCTGCATAAAGCGGCCATGCGTCTGCGGACCGGAAAATTGTGGGCCACAGGCCTCGCGCTGTCGATGCGCTTTGCTGTGCCGAAAAATTCCGCTCGCGGTGAACACTACTCCGGCATTCCGCAGCAGAGTTGGTCGGAGCAATTGCGCCTGGTGGAATGTAAGGACTCGCAAACGCTGATCGAAGCTTTACAAAAATTGTGGGCCATGCGTCCCGTTGGCGCAATGTATGAGAAACCATTTCTCGTCAGTGTGACGCTGCTCGACCTGGTACCGGACGCGCTGCACACGCTCAGTCTGTTCAGCAATCTGGATCGAGAGGCCAGCCGTGGCCAGCTCGCCTCCACCATGGATCACCTGAACCACAAATACGGCATGGACACTCTCTACTTCGCTAGCATGCACCTGGCCCGCGCCGCTGCCCCAACGCGCATCGCGTTTCAGAGTGTGCCGGATTTGTTTTAAAAGCGACAGCTAATTTTCATTCCTAAATTCGTTCGCTGCCAGCGTACAATTCTTTCGCTGCAAAAATGTCTGCCACTGCGAACTTGTAATCGGCCACGACTGGCACTCGTAGGGCCAGAGCAGATGCATAGTTACTGTATCTGCCAATCGGCTATAGCATCTTCTGTTGCGTTGCTTGTTGTTGGATAAGGAGAGTCCATGTTTCTGTCAGGCATTTCCGATCGCCGCAGCAGGAATCTTCCCTGCGCCCTGTCTGTCACCATCTTTTCACTGGGCCTGTTCACCGCCACCACAATGCTTGCGCAAGCCAACCTAGCCAAGCCTCCTGCTCCATATTTGGATCCTTCCTTGTCCTTGCCGCAGCGCGTACAGGACCTGGTCTCTCGCATGACGCTCGAAGAAAAAGTTTCGCAGATGCAAAATCATGCCGCTGCGATTCCGCGCCTCGGTGTTGCCGAGTACGACTGGTGGAGTGAGGGTTTGCACGGGGTCGCGCGCTCCGGCTACGCCACCGTGTTTCCGCAGGCCATCGGCATGGCGGCCACCTGGGACGCGCCGCTGATCCACGATGAGGGCCATGTAATCGGAATGGAGGGCCGCGGTCGCTATAACTCCGCCGTGGAGGCCAACAATCACGCAATTTTCTTTGGCATGGATTTCTGGTCGCCCAACGTCAATATCTTTCGCGATCCACGCTGGGGTCGCGGTCAGGAGACATACGGCGAAGACCCATTCCTGACCGCCAGCATGGGCGTGCAATTTGTTACGGGACTGCAAGGAAACGATCCCCACTACTACCTGGCCATCGCGACGCCAAAACATTTTGATGTCCACAGCGGCCCGGAGTCCGAGCGCCATCGCTTCAACGTGAACGTTTCGCCGCATGACTTGGAGGACACCTATCTGCCCGCCTTCCGCGCCACTGTGGTCGAGGCCCACGCCGACTCCATTATGTGCGCCTACAACGCAGTCGATGGAACGCCTGCCTGCGCCAATCGAATGCTGTTACAGAAAACTCTGCGCCATGACTGGCAATTCCACGGATATGTCGTCTCCGATTGCGGAGCCATCTCGGACATTGCTGACGGCCACAAATATTCGCCGAGCGTGGAACTGGCCTCTGTCGCCGCCGTACGCGCTGGCACTGACCTGAGCTGCGGCAAGGAGTATGCCACGCTGGTGAAGGCCGTGCATGAAGGGTTGATCCAGGAGAGCGAGATCGACAACGCCGTCAAGCGGCTGATGACTGCCCGCTTTCGTTTAGGAATTCTTGGGCCGGCAGAGGACCAGCCATTCCACGCGCTGGACAAGTCGATTGTGTACGCTCCGCAACACGCAGCGCTGAATCTTCGCGCCGCAGAAGAATCTATGGTGCTGCTCAAAAATGATGGCGTGCTGCCGTTGCGTCAGAACATAAAAACCATCGCCGTCATCGGCCCGAATGCGTCATCCATTGCCGCGCTGGAGGGCAACTATAACGGGACACCCATCCACCCGGTGACACCCCTTGCGGCGTTCCAGGCACTGGCAAAGGAGAAGCAGGTTCGCGTGCTCGACGCTCAAGGCTCGCCTTACGTCGAAGAGCTGTCTCTGCCCGTTCCTCCCAGCGTTTTCCGCACCTCCGCAACTAGCAAAACAGAAGGGCTTTCCGTCGAATATTTTCCCAATACCGACTTTTCCGGACAAGGACTGAACGCCACCAGCAAGAACATCGACGTCGATTGGAACGCAGCTTCCCCGATGCCGCCCGCCATCCCGATACAGGCATTTTCTGCTCGCTGGACTGGAACTTTCACACCGCCCGCGCCCGGCGATTATCAATTTCAAGTGCAGGTTGGCGGCAATCATGAATCCTATAGCGTCTGGTTCGACGACAAGCAGGCTGCGTCCGGTACGACGCAAAACGATCATGGCCGCAAGTCCCCGCTGTTCACCGTCCACTTCGCAGACACCAAACGTCACGCGTTTCGCATGGAATACTCCCACCAGTCGCCGCTGTTCGGCGCTGGCGCCTCCTTCAACTGGATACCGCCCGTAGAGGCGCTACGCCAGCAGGCAGTCGAAATTGCGAAGAAGGCTGACGTCGTGATTGCCGTGGTCGGGATTTCTCCACGACTGGAAGGCGAGGAGATGGCCATCCACATCCCGGGGTTTTCCGGTGGAGATCGCACCTCGATTGCATTGCCCGACGTACAGGAGCAAATGTTGCAGGCTGTGGCTGCCACCGGCAGGCCGCTCGTTGTGGTATTGATGAATGGCTCTGCGCTTGCCGTCAACTGGCCGCAGCAACATGCCAATGCGATTCTTGAAGCGTGGTATCCGGGAGCACGCGGCGGTGAAGCCATCCTGGATACGCTGTTGGGAAAAAACAATCCCGCTGGAAGATTGCCAATTACCTTTTATACTTCGACAACGCAGCTTCCGCCATTTGAAGACTATTCCATGCAGAACCGGACCTATCGCTACTTCCAGGGTACGCCACTGTATGGATTCGGCTATGGCTTGAGTTACTCGCATTTCACCTTCAGCCAACTTCATCTATCAACTCAGCAACTATACGCAGGCGACCCTTTAACTGTGGAAGCGGACGTCACGAATACTTCCAAAATTTCTGGCGATGAAGTTGTGGAGTTATATGTGACTTATCCCCCTTCAAAGACTGCGCCAATCCATGCACTCGCAGGGTTCAGTCGCGTTCCCATAGCGCCCGGCGCGACCCAGCATGTCAGCTTCTCCCTGAATGCTCGCAGCCTGAGTCAGGTGCTGGCGGACGGCCAGCGCGTTGTCCTTCCCGGAAACTACACCCTGTTTGTAGGAGACAGCCAGCCGGGTGGCAACCCTGCGGGAGTTTCCGCAAAGCTAGCAATCGCCGGCCAGAAGGTACTCTCACCCTAACTGCGGCCTGAGAAGGTGGATTTACGGAGCGAATATATTCGGGATTCTTCACTTCGGGACCACGGCGACCTGCGTTCAGAATGACTCCTCCGATGAACACCCTGATGAATTGACTTGTAACGGAAGACGCGCTCGGCTACGCTCATCCCCATGGCCCTCCCCAAGCCTCTCGCTGCTTGCGCCGTCTTTTTGCTGTTCTGCCTGCCTGCCGCTGCCAAGACCCACTCGGTCGCCGTGGGCGCTTGGCGCAAGGTCCCCTACACTGCTCCTGCTTCGAATCAACCGACCACGCTGCGGGTGCGTCCTCTTGTCATCGACGGGCAAGTGCGCGACTGGACCACTGGCGACATTCATGAGATCACCGACCGCACCTTTGTTGCGCGCCGCGCCGTCAAGCTGAACGATGCCCTGCCCGATGAGACTGGTGCGCACTGGCTGTGGGTGCTGGGGCCGTGGCTGCTGGTGGATCGCATGACGGCGCACGTCAGTGTGCTACATCTGCCGGACTTTGATCCGGCTGTTTCGGCGGTGGTCTGGTTCCGCGACTATGCGGCGTATTGCGGAATCAATTCAACCGGCAAGCATCTCTACGCGGTCGTAGCGCAACTGGGAGTGCGGCGGGCATTGGTGGCCAGGGCTTTAGCGAAATGGACGGCGGACGATCATCCCACACCGGCCTGCGCGCTTGCGACATGGCAACGCCAGCCGCTTCAGGTGGTCTTCCACCCAACAAACAGTGAAGCATTGAGCTATCGGATTTTTGGCCTCGCCTCCGCGCTGGTGGAAGAAGGCGAGTCTCCCGACCAGGAATAAATTCCCGTGAAAATTCGGCTACGGCCCGTTTGTTTTTGTTCGCACATCGCCTGGTTCCAGTTGCGGAGGTTTCACTTCCAGAATGATCTGCCGATGCGGTACATCGAAGATGACCGCTTGAAAACTTTGCAGGATTCCATTGCCGATCGAACCGACATTGTCTCTTCCCGGGTGAATCTCTTCTCCCGGCTGCATATAATCCACAGGTATGTGGTATGTTTCCGCGCGCCCTATCCATAACGAGTCGATCACGCCCTGGGTACATGCAAAATCGCCATTCACTCCGTAACCCAAGCCAGTCTGCGCTTTTAACTCGCTCTGCTCCAAATGCAAGGGATGGACGCAATGTCTATACAACAACAGGCTGACATTGCTACCTGTGTCGACTTCCATCTTTGCATGGTGATTCTCATATTTCGAATTGCCTAGTGTTACGGGCAATACGATCGCCTTGTCGTTTGCCGAAAGCTTGATGCTTTCTCCCGCTCCCGGTAGTGAAACTTCTCAGCGGGAAACACAGTTAGCAGCTTCTTTTGAAAATCCATTTTCACTACAAAGTTGTAAAAAAAAGGAGCACCGAGCATCCCGTCCGTTGGATGATCAAAATGCCGTTCAAACGAGCTTAAATCCATAATGGTCATGGAATGCGCAAGCCTTATCGGTCCGACCGAGGCGCGAACGGGTAGTTCACCCGCTACATTAACTCCTCCATTTGCAAAGCCGACATTCTTTTCCGGCCTGATGTTTTCCATTTTGATCTTGAGTTGTCGCGCGGTACGAAGATTAAGAATATTTTCATTCGCTCCGCTGTCCAGCATGAAGATCAAACCAGGCGTGTCGTCCACGCTGATCGCGATGTAAATATGTTGCTTATAGTATTCAAACGGGACCGTGATTTCCGCGGGATTATGTCGTTGAAAAGCAGGCTGGCTTACAGTGGATGGATGGTTCCAGGCCTTTGCTGCCGTAGGCTTCTGTTGTGGCAGTTGGCCGAGGAAGGAAGCCGCAAGTATGAGGAGTAGGGCCGCGTTCATGACGCTAACCTCCACGTAAGAAACTATATTCCAAATGCGCAAAAACTGCGTTGCAGGCCGCTCTGCTGGATGAATAAATTCAGGTTCATTACGGCCCGTTTGTTTCTGTCCGCACATCACCCGGTTCCAGTTGCGGAGGTTTCACTTCCAGAATGATCTGCCGATGCGGTACATCGAAGATGACCGCTTGAAAACTTTGCAGGATTCCATTGCCGATGGAACCGACATTGTCTCTTTCCGGGTGAATCTCTTCTCCCGGCTGCATGTAGTCGACAGGTACATTGTGCGCCTCGGCATCGCCTATCTGGAGCGAGTGGATGCTGCCCAAGTCAACAGCGTAATAGCCATTCAAGCCGTACGCTTTGCCTGCCCGCGCGTGCATCAGACTGCTCTCCAGGTTCAACTCGTGGACGTAGTGTTCATACAACATCAGCGTTACGTTGCTTCCAGTGTCCACAACCACCTTTGCTTGATGGTTGACGTACCTTGAGCTGCCGATGATGACCGGTATGAAGACAAACCCTCTTCTGCTCTCCAGGCGAACACGAATGCCCAACCCTCGATACACATACTGCCGGGCGGGAAACATGCTGAGCAATTTTTTTTGAAAATCCAGCTTCACTACAAAACGCTGGAGGAATGGGGATCCAAGAATGCCATCCGTAGGGTGACTGAAGTGCTGTTCAAATTGATTCAAATCCATCACCGACATTTCACTGGCGATTGGGATTGAGTCCATTTTCGCATCCACGTATTGTCTAGACGTCGTATAGATCGGACCATCGCCAAAACCCACGTTTCTTTCCTGCCGTAACTTTCCGGACTGGATTCCAAGCTTCCTGGCTGTCCGTAAGTTCAAAACATTTCTATTTGCTCCGCTATCCAGCATAAAAATGTAGCCCGGTTTTCCGTCCAATGTTACGGAGATATAGATATGCTGTTTGAAATATTCAAATGGAAATGTAAGTTGTCCGTGGGTCTGCCACGAAATTCCCGGTGCTGAGTCTGGCGCGGAAGCGTCCATCGCAGACCTTCCGAAGGCGGTTTGAGGAAGCAGACAAAGCGCGAATACTATCAGGCAGAAAAATATAGCGCCGATCATGCCTGTCGCCTCTTCATGCCAAACACTATAGGGCAAGCGCCACACGACGGTATAGGTAAAAGACGGAAAGCTGCGGCTGTCCAAATTTCCATTCAATCGGTTCATAATGAAGCAGTATGCAAACGCTGGATGAACTATTAACCGACGCAGCGGCCGCGCATGGCCATTTGTGTGCGGGCCAGCTGCTGGGCGTGCGGATGGCCATACTGGGCTGCGCGCGTCTCGGCATCGACGACCCGCGTGGTAAAGACCGGAAACGCCTGGTCACTTTCGTCGAGATCGATCGCTGCGCGACGGATGCGATTGCTGTCGTTACTGGCTGTCGGCTTGGAAAGCGCGCCCTGAAATTTCGCGATTGGGGAAAGATGGCCGCAACGTTTGTAGATATTGAAACAAATCTCGCCATTCGTATTTCTGCCCTTGAGTCTTCAAAAGACGCCGCCCGAGAGCTACACGCAGAAATTGAAAATAAAAACCAGCAGCAGATGCTGGCCTATCGCGAACTGTCCGACGACATATTGTTCCGCGAGGAGTGGGTACGAGTTGCGCTAGACGCGAAAGAATTTCCCGGATATAAAAGCGAGCGTATTGCCTGTGCGGTCTGCGGAGAAGGTATCAACTATGAGCGGTATACCGTGCGCGCTGGAAAAAAGTTGTGCCATGGATGCGCCGCGCCGGAAGATCGCTATTATCAAACGCTGTAGAGTGCGCGTTCGCCGCGGATTGAGAAACTCCGGACCATTTTTTTGCTGAACACAAAAGATATAGGTAGACGCAAAAAAGCCCGGCTGGATTGCCGGGCACTTTTGCTTGCCTATGGTTGCCTTACTTCTTTTTTGCTGCTGTCTTCTTGGCCGGAGCTTTCTTCGCGACCTTTTTTGCAACAACTTTCTTGGCTACAGCTTTCTTCGCTGGGGCCTTTTTCACTGCTTTCTTGGTTGCCTTTTTAACTGCCAATTTATTCCCCCTTGTAGTTGTCTTACTGTGTTTCTTTGCCGCTTTCTTTGCGGACTTCTTTACGGCCGACTTGGCCGAAACTTTTTTTGCTGCCGTTTTCACGGCCTTCTTCACAGTCTTTTTTGCGGATGCGTGTTTTGCTGCTTTTTTCGCTGGGGCCTTCGCGCTGGCTTTCTTCGCCACCGGCTTCGCTACAGCTTTCTTACTGACCTGCTTCTTCGCAGCCACAGGTTTCTTTCCAGCTTTTACTTTGTCCTGTTTCGGAGTTGCGTGCGTCGCGGCAGGCGGCAGATAGGCCGGAGCAGCGACAGCAGGCAGGATTTCTTCGCCATCCAGATCGGGATGATCTTCATCATCGTCCGAAGTTACGGAGATCGTTACTTCTTCTTCCTCTTCAAAGCCATTGTTGACTCCACCGCCAAACTCATCGCCTTCTGCTTCATACTCGTTATCTTCAGAAACTCGCTTGAATACGTCGTCGCTCATTTTTCCTCCGAAACCCGACTACAGCGCATAGCTGCATCTCTATATCACTACGATACACATCGCACGGAAAGCCTGCTACGTACAAGCATAAGAATGCTACGTCTCGGCGGGAAAAACAAGTGCGAAATTTCCGCTACAGAATTATTGCGGTCCGTTTTTATGTCTTTTTTCCCTGGGATGCTGCCCAGACTGCGTGCTTGAATGTGTCGCCGCCACCTTTTTATGGTGCTTCGATGAGGGCGACCCCGCATGGGGAACAGGGCCGGGAGATGCCGACGCGTGGGTCTTTCTCGATGTCGAGGACCGCCGGCTCCGAGGATGGCGAACCCGCACCGGTTGCGAAACATACAGAAGCCTTCCGACAGGAAGATGATTGCCGGCGATCCTGTTCCACCGCCGGAGCTGTCCTGTCGTGACTCCAAAACGATCGGCCACGGTAACAATCGTGTCGCCCCGTCGCACGCGATAGCGCATGTGCTGCGAGGCCGCCGCCACTGGCGCAACAGGGATAACGAGCGCTTCGCCGGTATGGAGCGGATCATCCACCTGCAATTGATTTACGGCTGCAAGTTCCGTTGCTTTGACATGAAATGTTTGTGCAATCGAGTCCAATGTGTCGCCCTGGACAGCAGTGCGATAGCGCCAGGAGTTTCGGTGTTCTTCCGGGACAAGTGCAATCCGTTGCTCGAACAGGCTGCTTGTTCCTGGCGGCAGATGCAAATCGAAGGGCATGTCGCTGGGGGTCGTCATTCGCAGCAGGCTGGGATTCAATTGCTGAATTTCATCCGCTGTCGACCCCACCAGGTCCGCCACTAAGTTCAGGCTGATGCTGAAATTGGTCGTCACGGTATCGCTGATCAGGGGTGGATCGACCGGAATATTGGCAAGTCCATACTGGGTTGGGTTCTTCGCCATGATTGCGGCGGCAAGAATGATAGGCACATAATTTTTAGTTTCGGCGGGAAGCACGTTCCGCTGATACAGTTCCCAAAAGTCGGCATACCCGGTGCGCTGCACGGCGCGCTGCACTTTGCCCGGGCCCCAGTCATACGCTGCCATGGCCAGATACCAGTCTCCAAACTGGTCATGCAACTGCTTGATATAGCGCGCATAGGCCCGCGTCGACTTCTCCGGATCGAAGCGTTCATCGACCCAGCCATTTCTCAGTAAACCGTAATTTCCATGCGGCATAAACTGCCACATGCCACCGGCACCGCTTCTGGGATTGACCGCTCTAGGACGAAAGCCGGACTCCGCGATGGCAAGGTAGATCAGGTCTTTCGGCACTCCCTCATCCGTCAGGGTCTTCTCAACAATCGCCCGGTAACGGCCTTCCCTGGCAAGAGAATTTTCGATGGTGTTATGGCCCTTTCCTGTATTGGTAAAGTAGTTGATGAAGCTGGCGACATAATCGTTGACCACCAGGGGAAGATCGGACTGCGTAAATTTCAACTCCGCCTGTGCGCGGGCCAGAAGGTTGGGGTCCACCGGAAAAGTAACATCGTTGGCGACTCCCACCGGCGTCTGCTCCTGCTGACTGAAACCGTTGCTCTCCTGCAAGGAGTCCATCTCCAGCGCATTGATTTTATCGACCATGTTCTCAAAGGCGTCATGCAGCACCGTGTCGCCCTTCAAATCTCGTCCACTGGTCAGAAAAATATCCACGGCGCGATCGAAGTCCGAGCGCGCGGCCTGATACTGTGCAGACTGATAGAGCGTGACGCCGCTGTCATACGCCTGCTTCGAGGCCGCGATGAGCACCTGGTCCTGCTGCGTAGGGTTGCTCGGCGCGGAGGGAGTGGCACTGTGCGTCTGCGACTGCGCAGGAATGCTGGGCACGGGTGTTGCGCTCACCGTAGGCGCCATTGCGGACGCGCCAGGTTTCGCTGTGGCGCTGCTCGGCTTCTGCGCGGCGCATCCACACAGCAGAACGAGCAAGGCACTCGCGAACGGGAGAGAGAATAATTTCATCGAATGCTATTCAAGGGATTCGAGTTCCATTGTATGACCATCGCCATGCAAGGATGCCAAGTCTCTTCAGTAGGTGTCCTCGCGCCGCAATCCGCAATAATGAAGCACGACTTCTTTTCCTAAAATGTCATAGCGGAAACGGAAGCGGCCAGAACGTAACCTGTACTGGCCATCGCCCGCCGGGACTCCCTGGAGTTTTTTGATCGGATAGTTGTGGCTCTTATTGTACGGGTCGATTGAAAGAATTTTGATCCCTCTTCCAGCCGTTCGATGAGATCGGCGTGCCTGGGAGCAAGCTTCTTCACGAGCCGGTCAAAGTGGGCGGTGGTCTGGACGTGGTAGGAGGATGCGGCCATCGTATCGCCGGATTAAGCGCTTTTCTTGATGGCGCTTTTCTTCAACTCGGCGAGTAGTTTCCCAGCAGGCCGGGACTTTCCCGCAGCATAATCCTTGCGGCTAGACGCAAGGGCGTTTTTCACCTTCGGATTGCGCAGTTCGAGATAATCCTCAAGCTCATCCGCCGCCATGATGCCGATGACGGGAATGCCGTCCTTCTCCAGGATGAAATATTCGTTGTTGTTGTGGGCACGCTTGGCGATCTGGCCAAGATTGATTCGGGCTTTAGTGATGGGAATTCGATTGATCATGATTGCTCAATACTGATTAACGTCAATCATGAGTATAGCGAACGGAAAACCGATGTCAAGGAAGCACATCCGGCATCGTGAGCATGGCCCAGGAAGAATACTCCCCATAAAGGACGCTATGGGCGGCTTGAATGGGGCAGATTTGCTGCCTACACCTTATGCCTTGGGGACTGAAAAGATTCCAGGAATCCGGACAGGCTCATTTTGTCCACATTTTACTGCGATGGCTGTCGAGAGTCGTTCAACAATG
>JAJYGR010000140.1 GCA_021790655.1 Acidobacteriota bacterium
CAGCCGAAAGGCGCATGGATTTTGAATGGGAACTGGGACCACACGACATGGGTCCCAGCACGCCTGCCCACGCATACCTTGATCGACAATGTCACTCGTGAAAATCCTGTCGCGGTATGGCGGCTGGATGGCCACATGCTGCTGGCCAACGCGCTGGCCATGCATTTGGCTGGCGTCGATAGAAACACAAAGGACATTCCCGGCGGCGTTATTTTGCGTGACGCGCAGGGAAATCCTACTGGGATTTTTAAGGATGCCGCCACGGATTTGATCACACGCGTGATCCCGCCGATGAACTCGCGGCAGATTACCACGGCAGTGCAGGCCGCGGAAAAGTATGCCGCGGAAAATGGAGTGACCAGCGTGCAGGACCTGCCGGGTTCGACGACAGATATCAGAGCACCTGAGAACCTGCATGTATATCAGTCTTTAGCGCGGCAGGACAGGCTGACGGTCCGAATTTCGGCGAGCGTGCGGCTGCTGGACTGGAAGCAACTGGCGGATCGCGGGATCGAAAGTTATTTTGGAAATGACAGACTGCAAATCGGAGGATTGAAGGGTTTTGCGGATGGCGCGCTCGGTTCCGGTACAGCGTGGTTTTTCCAACCATATACGAACGCGCCCAGCAATCGTGGGATCGCCAGCGATGAGTTGACGAATGCGGACCGGATGTTTGCCGACATGCAGGGCGGCGACCTGGCTGGGCTCCAGTTGATTACTCATGCGATTGGAGATCGCGCCAATCATACGATTCTCGATATGTATCAACGGCTAGAGCAGCAGGATGGTCCGCAGGACCGGCGCCTGCGGATCGAACACGCGCAGCACCTGCTGCCCGCGGACATTCCTCGCTTCGCACGGTTGCATGTGATCGCTTCCATGCAGCCGTATCACGCCATCGATGACGGCCGCTGGGCAGAGAAAAGCATAGGCCCGGCGCGACTGAAGACGTCGTATGCATTCAGGTCTTTGCTTGACGCCGGTACAGTGCTTGCTTTTGGGTCAGACTGGCCGACCGCGCCCATGGTCCCGCTGATGGGAATTTACGCCGCTGCCACGCGCAGGACACTGGACGGGAAAAATCCTCGCGGATGGATTCCGGCGCAGAAAATCAGCGTTGCGGAGGCGGTGCATGCCTACACCATGGGCTCGGCTTACGCGCAGTTTGCGGAGCTATCCAAAGGCTCCATCGAAGTCGGGAAATTGGCGGACATGGTGGTGCTCTCTGCGGACATTTTCCATATCGATCCCGTCCAGATTCAAACTACCAAGGTCGATACGACCATATTCGACGGCAAGGTGATCTACCAGCGATAGCAAGCATTTCTTTTCGGAACCTTTTTATTGAAGAAGACAGTCATCGCCCGATCGAGATCCATGCGCTCGACAGGCCCGCGCGCGCATGATAATCTTGGCAGTTTTCTTATGAGGTCCCGATGAGCGCGAAGATACTCGATCAAGCTGGCGCGCAGCCGGCGCAGTTCCACCAATATACGGACGAACAGCAGCAGCTTCGCAAAGAGATACGCGACTTTGCAGCGCGGGAGATCGCCCCGAATGTAATGCGCTGGGACGAGGCAAGTGAATTTCCCGTTGACCTGGTGAAGGAACTTGGTCGCATTGGATTGATGGGCATAATCTTCCCTCCAGAGTACGGCGGGTCGGGCCTGGGCTACGTGGAATATGTGATTGCCATTGAGGAACTGTCGCGCGTCGATGGTTCCGTCGGCATCATCGTGGCCTCGCATAATTCACTGGCAACGAACCATATTTTTCTGGCCGGAACGGAAGAGCAGCGAAAGAAATATGTGACACGGCTGGCCAGCGGGGAATGGTTGGGCGCATGGGGTTTGACAGAGGCCGGTTCGGGTTCGGACGCAGGCGGCGCGCGCACTACCGCGGTCAAAAGAGGCGACGGCTGGGTGTTGAACGGCAATAAAACTTTTATTACAAATGGTCATTATGCGGACGTCTCGGTCGTCATCGCAGTTACGGACAAGTCCAAAGGCACGCACGGTTTTTCAGCTTTCGTCGTCGAAAAAGGGACGCCAGGTTTTCGGCCCGGCAAGAAGGAAAACAAACTTGGCCTGCGCGCCAGCGACACGTCGGAATTGATATTTGAAGATTGCGAAATTCCGGCGGAAAACCTTCTGGGCAAAGAGGGCGAAGGCTTCATCGATTCCATGCGCGTGCTCGACGGCGGACGCATTTCGATTGCGGCATTGTCGCTCGGCATCGCTCAAGGGGCCTTTGATGCGGCGCTCAAATATACCAAGGAGCGCAAGCAGTTTGGCAAGGCGATCAGCGAGTTTCAAGGTATCCAGTGGAAGATCGCGGACATGGCCACGCAGCTCGACGCCGCCAAGCTGCTGACATTCCGCGCCGCGCAGATGAAGGACGCGGGGATGAAGACGACGCTGGAGTCGGCGATGGCGAAGCTCCACGCCAGTGAAGTAGCGGTGAAGATTTGCGATGAGGGCGTGCAGCTTCACGGTGGTTACGGCTTCATCAAAGACTATCCGGCGGAGAAGTTCTATCGCGACGTGAAGCTATGCACCATCGGCGAAGGCACCAGTGAGATTCAGCGGATGGTGATTGCGCGAGAGGTGCTGAAGAAGTAAGACTGCGCACATAATTTTGCCAACGGTATCGACGAATCCTGGACGGCATTCAGGAACCGTAGAAGGAGGCGGTTGTGATCAACGATGACATTACAGCCGCTGCTATTGAACAAGGGCAGCGAATGGCCGAGGAGATTCTTGCGCGACGCGCGGTCCTCCGCGCGCGGCGCGCGGAATTGCTCGCAACCCATCCCAGGCGACTCGAACTGAACGTGCGGGTTGAGAATATGGCAGGGTCGGTCGCCAGCACTACATCGCAGACTGCTGGATTCCTACTCGCAATGGGCGATTCCTGGTTCGATTATCCGGCCACTTTGATCTTCTGCGATGACGTGCTCCAGCATTTGGAACACGATCACGGCTACAACGTGGAATCGACGGCGCACCACGGCGACCCGATCGAAACTATGGCGTATTCTCTTGCCGGGCAACTGTACCGATTCTCCGGCTGCCTGGACAAGGTGCTGGCGCAAGGCGCCAAACCTAAGGCTGTCTTGCTGTCCGGCGGTGGCGATGACATAGCGGGCAAAGAGTTTGGCATGTTGTTGAACAGTGCGTTATCACCCGTCGCAGGATGGAACCCGGAGATCATTCAGGGCCTGATCGACCAGAGAATCGTAACGGCATACAACCGAATCCTGACTGGAATCACCGTCTTGTGCAAGCAGCGCATGGGAACCGAAGATTCTATACCCATCCTGGTGCATGGATACGACTATCCAGTACCGGACGGAAGAGGGTATTGGGGAGGCTGGCCCTTTCCCGGACCCTGGCTGCAACCAGGTTTCCGCGAAAAGCTGTTTTCCGATCTTCTCAAGAACGTTGCCCTGATGCACGATATTATCGACAAATTCAACGATATGCTGACTGGGTTGGAAAAGACATTCGCGAACGTGCATTACGTGAATCTGAGAAACACGCTGTCCGTGGACCTGAAGGACGATCTTTATCAGGCCTGGTGGTCGAACGAATTGCATCCGACGGACAAAGGATTCGGTCTGGTAGCCGATAAATTTGCAACAGTGCTCAGTATGCTGCCTTGAGGCTTGCGTATCGTTTTTTACAAATCCCTCGACCTAATTTCAATCGACGTTTCACTCCAAGGGTTCAACAGGCCGCTGTCGGTAGCGCGGTTTTTTCATCAGGTAGCCGATCGGGATCAGGCACGCCGTCAGCAGGACCAACACATGCGCGGTGTCGATGTACGCCAGGGTCCTCGCCTGTTGCAGCATCAAATTGTAGATCTGCGCAGCGGAGTGCGTGGATGCATCTTGCGCCGAGTAGCCACGGTTTTCCAATGCGCCCGCGATGCCTTGCTTCAGCGCGAGATACTTTGTGGAGGCGGCGTAGATGTGTGCGGACAGAAACTGCTGGTGCGTCTGCGCGCGCCTCGTCAACATGGTGGTGATAAAAGAAATGCCCACACTGCCGCCGATGTTGCGCGCCAGCGCGGTCAGGCCGGAGACTTCATTGTTCTTCTCCTGCGGCACGCCGACGTAAG
>JAJYGR010000311.1 GCA_021790655.1 Acidobacteriota bacterium
GTGTACGGGACCTATGAAGAGTCCAGTTGGACGTAAAGAACAACGCTAAAAAAGTTTTTCTAGAGCGGATTTATTAGGATTCATAGGATTTATAGATACTGTAATTGAAAATAACGGGTGTCATTCTGAGGTCGCCGCGGCGACCGAAGAATCCAGAGAGTAATGGCGGCGTAGCCCAGACAAGTATTCTCTGGATCCTTCACTCGTCGCCGCGGCGACCTCCGCTCAGAATGACAATATTTGGCTTCCGGCTACAATAACCATCAATCCGCACTAAGTTGAAATCCGAGGATGAATCGATGACGCAGTCTAAAGAACCTCCCATTCGCGTTCTGGTCGCCAAGCCCGGACTGGACGGCCACGACCGCGGCGCGAAAGTCATCGCGCGCGCGCTACGCGACGCTGGGATGGAGGTCATCTACACTGGGCTGCGTCAAACACCGGAGATGATTGTGGATGCTTCCATTCAGGAAGACGTGCAATGCATCGGCCTCAGCATTCTTTCCGGCGCGCACAACGCCATTGTGCCGCGCCTGATGGCCCTGCTGAAAGAACGCGGCGCTGAAGACATTCTCGTGGTCCTGGGTGGGACCATTCCCGAGCAGGACATTGCATTCCTGAAGGAACAGGGCGTGGCCGCCATCTTTGGCCCAGGCACACCCCTCGAAACTACCGTGGAATTTATTCGGGCGAACGTCAAGCCTCGCGGAATCGCCGCCTGATCGCTTACGATCTGTCCACTCGCCGCGTCGTCTGGAAAGCCTCCGCATACTTCTCTGGAAGCACTCGCCGCTGCATTGCGCGGTCTGTTACGACGTGCGTCGTCTCCCCTTCTGCAAGCAACTGGCGGTCGTTCGCACGCAGCAACTTATAGCTGAATTTCACAATGTATCCGCGCAGCACAGTGGCCTCGGTCTGGATGATCAACTCATCGTCGTAACGAGCTGGGGCCTTGTAACGGCAAGTGGCTTCGACGACAGGGATAAAGCAATCGTCCTCGACTTCCATGCGCTTGTAATCGAAGCCTGATTGACGCATCCACTCCACGCGACCAATTTCAAACCAGATCAGATAGTTCGCGTAATAGACCAGACCCATCTGATCGGTTTCCGCATAGCGGACGCGGATGCGCGCTTCGCCAAAAGGGTCCCTCTGAGAGAGTTGTTGGGGTGCAATGTTCGCAGTCATTGATTCGTTAAGCATACCGTGCAGGGGAGTAGAAGGTCACGCATTCCGTTGCCTTCGTGAGGGCCATACTGGCGTCCGCTTTTCCAGAAACGAGGCAATCCCTTCGTGGAAATCTTCCGTCCCACGCGCGGCGGCATTCCATTCGATGGCAGCTTGCAATTCGCGATCCAGATGATCTTTCGCGCGAGAAGAGAGCAGTTTCTTAGTGGCCCGCAGAGATTCCGGACTATTTTGTAGCAACTGCTGTGCTAATCGATTCGCGCGCGGCAGAAGCTCGGCTTCGTTCACCACTTCATTGACCAATCCCATGTGCATGGCCTCTTCGGCCTGGATCAACCGAGCGGTCAGCAAAAGGTCGCGCGCCTTTTTTTCGCCTACCTGCAGAATGAGGAATGAGGAAACGATGGCTGGCACAAATCCGATGCGCGCTTCGGTATAACCAAACTTGGCCTGAGGAACAGCAAGGGTGAAATCGCAGATCGTTGCAAGCCCCATGCCACCGGCGATGGCGTGCCCGTTGACTGCGGAGATCGTCGGCAGTGGCAGATCGTAGAGCGCGCGAAAGAGTTGTGCAATCCGCTCGGAGTCCTCTCGCTGTTGCCTGGGCGTCTGGTGCGCGAATGACTTGAGATGTTCCAGATCCAGCCCGGCGCAGAAGGCTGTACCTGCCCCGGTCAAAATCATCACGCCAGCACTACGCTGCGCCAAATCATCCATCACTTGAATCAACTCGTCGATCATTTGCGGATTGAGAGCATTGCGGCGCTCTGGTCGATTCAGCGTGACAGTGGTGACGTCTTCCGACTCCTCGGCATTTAATGTTTGATAAGCCATGCAAACTCCTCAGCGTGCAGTGTGGCAAACGCACTATGGTAGCTTGCGAAGCACATCCGCGTCATCTGTTGACTCTACGAAGCTACTCTTTCTGCTTCTCGACACGGTGCTTGGGTGGTTCGCGTTTTTCCTCATCCACCAGCCAGCGCCGTAGTTGCAGAATGTCGTTGGCTCTCGCGATTCCAATGGGTTTTGAAATGCCATTCGGCTCAACGATGACAACGTTTTCGACATCCTGCAACAGCATGTCGCGACTCACCCTGTCCACCAGTTCTCCAGGAAAGGCCAGCACAAAGTCCTTGCGCGCAAGCTCGCGCATTTTGAAGTGGTGGTCCGGAGGCTCAACCCGCAAAAGGTCGTGGGCCTCGACGATGCCGACGAGCGACCCATCTTCCTCCACCACTGGAAGCAAACCTGTGCCTTCGGAAGAAAAGTCGCGCAGGATGGTTCTCAATTCGGCGTCCGCAGGAATGACGTTGAACTTCTTATGCATGACCTGGTCGATGCGCGCGCGCATCAACACCGGCACGGAATAGTCCTGCAACACGATCAACCCGCGTTTTACCAGCTTGCCGGTCATGATGGAGTCTGGACTGAACAGACGCACAAACCCATCGGAGACCATGACACAGACGATGAGCGGCAGCAAGGAATTCGGATTGTGGCTCAATTCAAACAAAAAGACAATGCTGGTGAACGGCGCGCGCGCGATGCCACCGAATACCGCCGCCATGGCTACCAGAGAATAGAAGGCCGGGTTGCTGACAAAGTTGGGAAAGAAATAGTGCCAGAACATTGCATAGACCGCACCAACGCCGCCGCCCACGATCAACGATGGAGCGAACACGCCGCCTGTAGTTCCAGAACCGAGAGAAATGACCAACGCCCAAAACTTCGCCACAGAGATACCAATCAATTTCCCCGCCGACAGGCGGTCGTTCAGCATATTGCGAATGGTGTCGTAGCCCGTGCCAAAGACCTGCGGATAGAAATATCCGATCACGCCTAGAATCAATGCGCCAATGGCTGGCGCCCAGATGAGCGGGCGTCGAATGGGTAGATGATCGAAGAAATTCTCCAGCCAGAACAAGGCGCGAATCATCGCAATGCCAATGATGCCCATTAGAATGCCCATCAGCGCGAACAGCCACAGTTCGTTCATATTGACGAGCTTAAAAGCGGGTGTAGGAAACAATGGCACCCAACCCGCAAAGTGAATACGCGCGCCGGTCGCCACTGCGGCCGCGAATGCAACCGGAATGAACGAGCGAGCGCGAAATTCAAACAGCAACAACTCTACCGCGACCAGAATTCCCGCAAGCGGCGCAGTGAACGTGGCTGCCATGCCAGCCGCAGCTCCGGCGGCCAGCAAAACGCGCCGGTAATACGGGGACAGCCCGACGGCCTGACCAAACAATGAGCCAAAGGCCGCACCGGTTTGGATGATTGGGCCTTCTGCCCCGAAAGGTCCTCCTGTGCCGATAGCAAACGCAGTGGCGAAAGGCTTTAGAATCGCAACCCGAAGACGCATTCGACTCTGACCAAAAAGGACGGCCTCCATGGCTTCTGGAATGCCATGACCTTTCAGCGATGGCTCCCAATAGTGGACCATAAAGCCAACGAGCAGCCCGCCAATTGGCGGAATCAAAATGACCCACAGCCCTAGATGGTTTTGGTCAGGATTGGTGATGGCGAACGACAGTTTGCCATAGAAAAAAATGTTAGTGAAGAGATAAATGAGTTCCAGCAGCCCTTGCGCGACAAGGCCACCTATCAGGCCCACCAGAAGCGCGTAGGCAGACACTTTGATGACTTCCGGCTCCAGTGCCACGCCGAAGAAGCCTTTCTTAGGCAGCTTAGAGTCGATCAGATTGGCTGGATCGGAATGCGTTGGATCGGAGCGCGGTATGTCTACCATCGTGTACCTCCGTATATCGGGAGAACTATAGGCTTCGCCGCTGTTACTGCAAGGCCATACCGCTTCCCGGGGCTGGATGCGAAACTTTCAGAGCGCCTCTTCATAGACTGGCCGTAGAGTATCGCTGCGCAATTTCAACGCCGACAAAATATCTGTCTTGGTCAAAATGCCTTCCAGCTT
>JAJYGR010000090.1 GCA_021790655.1 Acidobacteriota bacterium
ATTCCGCAACAGCTTATGATTCGTTCCTATCAAGGCAAATCTCCGATCATCCCGCCATCCTGTTACATCGATCCATCGGCGCAAGTCATCGGCGATGTCACGCTCGGCGAGCATTCCAGCATCTGGATGAACGCGGTCGTTCGCGGCGATGTGCATTCCATTCGCATCGGTGCGAATACCAATGTGCAGGACTGCTCTGTGCTCCATGGAATGCGCCATCGCTATCCTGTCATCGTCGGCGACTGGGTCACGATTGGCCACAACGCGACGGTGCATGGATGCATCGTCGAGGATGCCTGCCTGATCGGCATAGGGGTCGTGATCCTGAACAACGCCCGCATTGGCGAGGGTTCGATCATTGCCGCAGGCGCGGTGATTCCAGAAAACACCGTCGTTCCGCCGCGTACTCTGTGGGCCGGAGTGCCGGGCAAAGAACGTCGCCAACTCACCGATGCGGACCGCGAGATGATCCTGCACTACGCGAAGAATTATCTCGACTACACGAAAATCTATCTGGAAGAGGCCCGCGCACAGGAGAAACACTGAAGCTACAGCGCAGTCGCCGTACAATAAAGATTCAATAGAAATTTCATCCCGGCTGCGGTCTTTCAGTCCGACCTGGCAGCCAAAGATATTTTGGAGTGAACGAGCATGGCACACATGGTTCAATGCGCAAAATATAAGGCGCAAATGGAAGGGCTGGACGAGCCGCCCTTCGACAGCGATTTCGGCAACAAGATTTATCACAGCGTTTCGAAGAAAGCCTGGGGCGAGTGGGTGGAGCGGCAGAAGATGCTGCTGAATGAATATCGCCTGCAACCGTGGACGCGCGAGGCGCAGGAATTTCTCGTAGAGCAGATGGAGCAGTTCTTCTTTGGGGAAGGTTCCGCCATGCCGAAGGAATACGTTCCTCCAGCGCAGTGAGTTTGAGCTGGATTCGACTCGACCGGGTGTCTTCGAGGCGAACGCCGGTGTAAACTGTGTCAGACCCCGCGTTTATGAAACGCGACCGTCGGGACGTGGCTCAGCCTGGTAGAGCACTCGCTTGGGGTGCGAGGGGTCGGCAGTTCAAATCTGCCCGTCCCGACCAGATTTTCAAGTTCATTCGCAACCTAACGTAAATCTCAGCGTCATAATAATCGAGGAACACACCATGGCATGGGACGAATCCTTTACGTGCGACATTTGCGGAAAGATGAAGCTGGAGTCCAACCATTGGTGGATGGTCACGCTTGGCGATGTATTTTGTTTTGAAGCTGACCAGCCGCCCAAGCATTTCAGCATCGTGCCCTGGAACGCATCTGAATCGAGAAACGAAGACGTGCATCACATTTGTGGAGAAGGTTGCGCAACCAAAGCGCTGGAGCGCTTTATGTCAACAGGTACTCTGGCGAAGGAAGTGCATCTTGGCTCTATGCACGTATAGCGCAAGCGAAAAATTACATCACCATCGCGAGTTTTTCCAGTTCAGCCTGCATGCAATGGACGGAACATCCAATTCCTTCCATTCTTGAGACGGCCTCGCGCGCGCTCTGCCGTGACACTCCGTAGCCGCGACCCGCGAGAAAGCTGCTGATCAATTCCGCCGCCTGCCAGCTATCCAATCCGTTCCGTAACAGCCCTTCGCGCAGTTCTACCAGTTCAGGGACTGGAAATTTCTCGATGTGAGTGCGAGCTTGCATGTCATCTCCTTCGGCATTCCGATCGGCAGCCTTGCTCCGACTCCAACATCCTGCACACTTAGTCAGACTCATATCTGGCACGATCAGTTGCTAAATTATTTTTCGAAAGCTGGAGAAACATCAATTTAGTCAACTTTTCTGCTGTTTTTTTGCCCTCTCAACAATTGACGAACGATCCAATCGTCGCTTTGAATGATTCATCGGCAGCATGTTCTCATGCCATCAGTGAACTTTGGTCATGCTCAAAGCCATTACCCATGAGTATCCTCGGGTTCAGCGCGGTCGAGGATGAGAACCGGAATTCCGTCAACGATTGGGTATCGCAATCGACAACCATCACACA
Source organism: Acidobacteriota bacterium (assembly GCA_021790655.1). GTDB lineage: Bacteria > Acidobacteriota > Terriglobia > Terriglobales > Acidobacteriaceae > JAKAAZ01. Next base: position 2,026 of record JAJYGR010000090.1, read on the forward strand.
CCAGCCATGAGGGGTCTGAATGGACGGGGTCGGAGTGCAGGGATTGTCGGCATGCAGGGCATACTATGAGCTCTTCGAGAATCTTTTCCAGCGGTATCGGGGAAGGTTCAGGCATACTGTCCAGTCTATTTTCAACCATCCGGTTTCAACGAATTTATTTCCCAGGCGACACCTAACCCCTGCAATGGCAAGCCTTTAGAAATTCTTAACGGGGCAGGCTCCTTCTGGAGGAAACGAGGCATTCGACGCACCGAGCGACTACATCCTTTACCATAGGATGTGATTTCCATGGACAAAACAACCGCCGCCGCCCAGGTCCTCGATGGCAATGCCATTGCCACTGCCATCAAGTCAGAGGTGGCGATCGACATCGAACGTTTACGCGCGCAGGGCATTCAGCCAGGTCTTACGGTCGTAATGGTGGGCAACCATCCCGCGTCTGAGGTTTATGTCCGCAACAAAGTAAAGACCAGCGCAGAGCTTGGCATCGCCAGTGAACTTCTCACTCCGCCAGGTTCGGTAACCACCGAAGAAATGCTGCAATTGATCGAAAAATTGAATGCACGCGAGGATGTCGATGGAATTCTGATCCAGCTTCCGCTGCCCGCACATGTCGATGCCAAGCGGCTGCTAGAGGCGGTTTCTCCAGAAAAAGATGTCGATGGTTTCCATCCGGTGAATGTCGGTCGCTTGCAGAGCGGCCAGCCAACACTGGTACCCTGCACTCCGGCAGGCATTATCGAGACGCTACGGCGTAGCGGCATTCCCATCGCGGGAAAACATGCGGTTGTGGTGGGTCGCAGCGATATTGTGGGCAAACCGATGGCCATGCTGCTGCTTCACGAGAACGCCACTGTCACCATATGCCACAGCAAAACAAAAGACCTTGAAGGGTTTTGCCGCTCCGCAGACATTCTGGTGGCAGCCATTGGCAAGCCTGGGATCATCACCCCGGAGATGGTGCGTCCTGGCGCCGTGTTGATCGATGTTGGGATGAATCGTATCCAGTCGCAGGCAGAATTCGACCGCTTCTTTGCAGGAGACGCAAAACGCGAAGCGGGCTTCAAGAAAAATGGCTCCGTACTGATGGGAGACATCGATCCACACGCCTTTGCGTTGGCCAGCTATTACACGCCAGTGCCCGGAGGAGTAGGCCCGTTGACCATCGCGATGTTGATGGCCAGCACTGTCCGCGCTGCGCGACTACGTCGCGGGTTGCCTGTTTCAACATAGAGGACTGCACCATGCTGCGCGTCGGACTCACGGGAGGACTGGGGAGCGGGAAGAGTACGGTCGCCCGTATGTTCGCGCGCTATGGTGTCCACATTCTGGAAGCCGACCAGATCGCTCGCGAGCTGATGCAACCGGGACAGCCTATTTATCAAACGATCCTGGAACACTTTCGACAGTATCCGGATGCCCCGCCACTGACCCATGCCGATGGAGAACTCGACCGCCCCGCACTCGCTCGCTATGTCTTCTCGACAAACCGGCTCAACGAATTGAGCCGTATCATTCATCCACCGGTCATTCTGGAGCAAGAGCGACGCATGGAAGCCATTTCCCGCGGAGATCCAAGAGGGATCGTCATGGTCGAGTCCGCGTTGATCTTCGAGGCCGACCGCGCGGGGACCGCACCGGGGCTGAGCCATCGTTTCGACAAGCTGATTCTAGTGACTGCTCCGGAAGAATTACGGATCGCCCGGTACGTCTCACGCGCGAGTGGCGGAAAAACACTTTCTCCTGAAGAAAGAATGATGTTGGAGGACGATGCGAAGAGTCGAATGCGTCTCCAGATTACAGATGCCGAGAAAGCGCCACTCTGCGATTTTGCGATTGAAAATTCCGGGCCGGTGGAAAACATTGAGGCGCACGTGCAGCATATTTTCAAGGAGCTTCAGAAGCTGGATAAAATATAACCGTTACGCGCTGTCCCGACATTTGGCAGCGAAGGTCGAGGGTCGAGAGTTTCTATGCCGATGAAAGCACGCTTGCTGATTTTGATTGCTGCAATTCTTGGTGGATTTTATTTTGTCACCACGCATACAACTTCCACTGGAAATACGCATAGCTGGATTTCCC
>JAJYGR010000313.1 GCA_021790655.1 Acidobacteriota bacterium
CCGTGAGGGCTGTACCCTGCGTGAGGCCATCTTGGCGCTGGGTTACCTTTCCGGCGAAGATGTTGACCGCCATCTGCGTCCGGAAGCGATGCTTTAGTGCTTGAATCTACCGGTAAATCCACTGAGCTTTTTGTCGCAGCAGGTTGTGCTGCTTTTCTGCGATGGCAACAAAGCTGTTTTTGCGTCAAAATGGCACGCGGGTCCGTGAGCCATCCAGCACCCAAAGATGGTGCAGGGTCGCAGAATATCCAACAGGAACGCTCATGGCAAAAGCAATAACTTCCCATACTGCCAGTTTACCGTCTCGAACGCAGCAGGTGGAAACCCGTTTTGTCGAGCTGATGACCGAGCTCTTCCAGCTCGACGAGGCCGAAGCGCTGGATTTTGGCCTGTACCGGGTGATCCGCCGCCACAACAGTGAGGTCAGGGCATTCCTTGGAGAAGTGATAGCCGATGGAGAATCCAGGGCATTACGTGATGGCCGGCTCGCCGAACTGCTCGACTCGACCTTCGAGACGCTCGGGCATGAAGCGCAGGCCGACGACAAATTCCGCCTCAAGGACTTGGAACAGCAACTGGGCCTGAAACCCGGCATGACGCACGATCAGCGTGAGGCCGCTCTCGCACAAGCCGATGGTTTCCCCGCCATCAAGGGGCTTGTTGCCGAATACCGCAGCCGCACGGAGACAGTGGGGCAGCAGCAGACTGTGCAGCAGGATCGGGCCGAAGTGCTTAACCGCCTCTACCAGTTTTTCTCCCGCCACTACCAGGACGGCGACTTCATCGTCGAGCGGCGCTATGGCAAGCGCGGCGCACGTTACGTCAAATCGACGGGCGAGGACACAGAGTTCCACTGGGCCACGGAGGACATGTACTACATCAAGTCGGGCGACATCTTCACCGACTTCCCAGTGCGCCTGGCCTCCGGTCAGCAAATTTTGTTCACCGTCGATCCCGAGAGTCTGCAAGCCACCAGGTCGGCCTTGAAGCCAAATGACAAAGCCCACTACGAGCTGGATGCCGCGACCAAGGATGCCGAGATCATCAAGGTCCGCCTCAAGTACCTCAAGGGCGCGCAAACCGAGAAACAGAAGGACGAGATTGTCACTGCCGTACAGAAAGTGGCGACAAGCGTTACGGCGAAAAGCGGCGCGGACATCCGCCGCTGGCTCGGCCGTTTCATGGCACGCAACCAGAGTGACTTCTTTATCCATAAACGGCTGAAAGAAGCGCTGTCCGAAGACCCCGATATCTTTCTCAAGACCGAAGTGCTGGATGTCGATCAGTTGCTTGCCGGCACCAATCAGCAGACCGATCTGCAAATGGACTTACCCCGGCGCGTCCTGAAGGTGGCGCGCATCGTGCGCGAGGTTGGCGGGCACATCATCAATTTCCTGGCCGCCCTGGAAGACTTCCAGAAAGCCCTGTGGGAAAAGAAGAAGCTGGTGTTTGAAACCCGCTATGTCATCACCCTCGACCGGCTCGAACGCTACGCACCGGCATGGCTGGCGCAGAACATTGACACCATCGTCAAGAAGCAGCGAGCGGAGTGGAAGGACTTGGGTCTCGGCGATTACGACAAGGCAGCAGATTGCATCCGCAAGACCGAGGGCGACCTGGCCACGGCGGCCACTGAACGATATTTGCCACTGCCCATCGATACTCGGAATTTCGATGACGCATTCAAGTGGTCCATGTTGGAAGCGGTGACAGCGGCGACACCAATGGATGACGCACTGGACGGCTTGGCGATTCAGTCAGACAACTGGCAGGCGCTGAATGTTCTGCAAGAGAAATACCGGCAGCGAATTCAGTCACTTTACGCAGACCCTCCGTACAACACAGATGCCGGCCCAATCAGTTACAAGAACGGCTATCGAAGCGCATCTTGGATTGCCCTGATCTACGACCGCTTCATTCAATGTCGGCAGTTGCTACTTGAAGATGGAATTGCTTGCGCCACCATTGATGACTTCCAGCAGCGTGAGTTACATGAGCTAATGGACCAAATTTTTGGGGCGCCGAATCGGATTGGAACCATCACAATTCGTGCCAATCCGTCAGGTCGCCCAACAAAAACGGGGTTTTCGGTTGCCCACGAATACGGCCTTTTCTACAGGAACGGAACATCAGGTGGCCTGGATAAGCTAGAGCGAAGCGCAACTCAATTAGAGAGATACAAAGAGAAGGACGACACCGGAATTTTCGAGTGGAGAAATTTTCGCCGAGAAGGCTCAAATTCAGATCGCTCCGCACGTCGAAAACTGTACTACCCGATTTTCGTTAAGCCCGGCTCTCTTCGCATTCCTAAACTGCGGTGGAACGATACAAACGAAGAATGGGAAATGCTGGAAAAACCCAAGGCAGGCGAAACCGCAATTTTGCCAACAGACGAAGACGGGAACGAGAAGACTTGGCGCTGGAAGCATGATGAAGTTACGGCGAATCTTTCGGAATTTTGTGTCCGGAATGATCGCGCCGGGCGGTTATGGGTTTATTTCAAATCTAGGCCAAACAAATCAGGGGTCCTCCCACTCACGGTTTGGGTGGATTCGAAATATTCTGCAACCGAGCATGGCACCGGAGTCATTAAAAAGCTCTTTGGAAAGAACGCGTTCTCATACCCCAAGTCCGTGTTTGCTGTTCAGGATTGCATAAAGATTGCAGGGTTACGCAACGATGATGGATATTGTCTAGACATCTTTGGTGGCTCCGGCACTACAGCTCATGCGTTGATGGCGCTCAATAGCGATGATGACGGCCAAAGAAAATTCATACTGGTGGAAGCAAACGATTACTTTGAGACAGTCACCGTCCGTCGGATCAAAAAAATCGCATATTCACTTACTTGGGAAGACGGCATCGCTCAGGGCGATGGAGGCCCGGGAATATTCGTCAGGCTCCAACGATTTGAGCAATACGACGACACGCTGGAAAGTTTGGATGCTGAAATTAACGAAGGCAACTCAGGCGAACTTCTGTTCCAAGATCCCGCCTTCGCGCTGCGCTATCGCCTGGACAAGACTTCGCGCGCCCTTTACTGCGGCGTAGATCGCTTCGCCACCCCCTTCGGCTATCAGTTGAAGCGTGCCGAGGGCGGCGGCGAGGCTCGCCCCTGCGAGGTCGATCTGGTGGAGAGCATTCCCTACCTGTTGGGCATGGACGTCAATCGACTGTATCGGGAATCGCAAGGCGTGGTGATGCTGGGCCGCAACCGGCGCGGCCAATCTGTAGCGGTGTTTTTCCGCGATTGCACCGCCAAGGATTCAGCCCAATGGGTAGCCGGCAAACTGGCGCAGCATCCGGCTGACCGTGTTTATACCAACGATCCGGCTGGCCTCAGCTTCGAGGGGTGTGACAAGCTGGAAGCTATCGAGGCCATTTTTGCCTTGCAGTTCGGGAGGAGCTGAAATGCCAACAATCAGTATGTTTTTCGGCATCATCATCCGCATCTATTTTATGGATACCCAGCAGCATCACCTGCCTCACCTGCATGTGGAATATCAGGGGCAGTTTTCGGTGATTTCTATTCCGGATGGCGAGTTGCTGGAGGGGGCGCTTCCGCCCAAAAAGCTGCGCATGGTGCAAGCCTGGATTGCCATTCACGAAGAAGAGTTGATGGCGGACTGGGCTCTGGCGGTAAAAGGCGAGCCCGTGTTTCCTATCGATCCCCTGCGTTGAATTGTGGAGGCTGTCATGTTGCTGGATGTTGTCGCTGTCGAAACACACCCCGGTTTCCTGCTCGACCTGGAGTTTGATAATGGAGAGCGCCGACGCTTTGATATGGCGCCCTATCTCCATTACCCGATTTATCGGCGACTGGAAAACCCCGGTTTTTTCTCCTGCGCACGCGCAGCACATGGAACGGTGGTCTGGCCGGGAGATATTGATATCGCACCGGAAACGCTTTATGACTTTTCTGTGCCGATTGAGCCATGCCATCCGTAAAACGCTCCGGCCATGCCCGGCTGAAGGCCGCACTGGTTCTGCGGGACGCGCTAGTGTAGTGTTGCATTCTTGATGCCGTTTAATGGTTGGCATGGTAAAATAGGCTCCACTGTGAAGAATCCGATGGAGTCGAACATTGCGAGTGGCACCCAA
>JAJYGR010000121.1 GCA_021790655.1 Acidobacteriota bacterium
AAGCTGAATGCAGTGCTCGTCGCCACGATTCTCCAGGATGCGCTGCACAACTTCGATGAAGCGCCTTTTGTCTTCCAAAGTGGCACCAGGCCGGGCGATCCCTTGTTTCAAGCGCTCCATCTCCGCCAGGAGTTTCTCTTCTGTCATGCTGATCCCTCCAAAAAGAAACGGCCCGCCTGCTGAGCAGACGGACCGCGTTGGAACCAGTATGCCAGAAAAGCAAATAATTCCCTGCACCATTGCATAGAGCATCCGCACGGCTCACGCCGCGCCACGGAATTCTGCTGTGCTCCCGCTGCGGGGTGGAGGTGCTGCGGAGAGGACAGATGTGGAGGCCGCAAGAAGAAAAACAGAAAAGAATCCAGCGACAACGCGTTTGAGCATAGATTGGAGACAGCTTGATCTCTGAGGTGGAGCAGGAAAACTTCGACGGCGGTGCAGGATACCCGACTGGAGGCGATGACGCTCGATAAAGGATGAGCTGCTGGTGAAGCATGTGCGGTTGCGAAAGAGGATCAACCACTTTTCCATGCGCACGACGTGAGGCCAAAGGCAGCGATGGAGCTGGAGTCGAGCGAGTTGCTGAAACGTCTAATTCAGGCAGGGGTGGGGATCGGATTTCTGCCGGAGTCGAATGTGAGGGCGGATGTGGACTCGGGCGCTTTGAAGACAATGCGCGTGCAAGGATGCGGGTGCGTCGGGAACTGGCGCTGGTCTATCGCACGAACAAGATTCTGACCCGAGCCGCACAGCGTTTCCGGAGGTAGCGACAGAGGGGACACCGCACTCGGCAGCGGTGGTGATGCGACGCAAAGCGTGAAGCCCAGGGGGTGGGAGGGGTTGGACGATGAGGACGAGCGTGAGATGGTGGATGGCAATGGTGGTTGTCCTGACGACGGCCACGGGACTGACGGCGACGATGACGGCGGCGCGGTTGTCCATTGGACAGCCGCCGGGAGCGGAGCAGGAGTTTCCAGCGAAGACCGGCTTGCCGGGCGTGCAGCGTCCGGTGGAGGCACTGGCACCGACGGAGGAGTTTGCGGTGGAAGGACAGCCAGACTGGATGGCTGTGACGCCGGACGGAGTGTGGGTGACAAGCTCGAGCGCCAACCAGGTGGTGCGACTGAATTCGCGGACAAACACGGTGGACCGCGTGGTGACGGTGGCGAAGCCGTGTTCGGGACTTGCGACGGGATTTGGCGGGCTGTGGATTCCCAGTTGCGGCGAGCATAAGCTGGTGGAGGTGAATGAGGATACGGGCGCAGCGTGGCGCGAGGTGGCGGTGGGACCAGCGGACTCCGAAGGCGGAGTGACGACGGGAGCGGGGAGCGTGTGGATGGTGAGCGCAGCGGAGCAAGATGCAGCCGGATCGGCTGTGTCGGGGCAAACGCGGCCGACGGCGCCGGTGGTGCTGAACCGGATCGATCCGCTGAAGGGCGTGGTGGTGGCGCGGATTGCGCTGCCGGAGGGGTCGTATAACCCATTGTTTGCGGCGGGGATGGTTTGGGTGACGAGCAATCGCGGCAATGTGCTGGTGCGCGTGGACCCGAAGACGAACCAGGTGGTGGGCACAACGCCGACGGGGAAGATGCCGCGCTTTCTTACTTATGGAGCCAGAAGCGTGTGGACGCTGAACCAGGGAGACGGAACGGTGACGCGCGTGGACGCGCGGACGGGCAAGGCGCTGGCGACGATCGAGGCGGGAATTCCGGGACAGGGCGGGGAGATTACGTTCGGGGCGGGATCGGTGTGGGCGACGGTCTTCGGATACCCGATTACGCGGATCAACGCCAAAACGAATCGGGTGACGGAGCAGTGGACGGGCGCGGGCGGCGACAGCATTCGCGTGGCGCACGGGTCAGTGTGGCTGACCTATCAGATGGAAGCGAAGGTGGCGCGGATTCCAGTACCGGAGTAGTGAGGGCAATTCACGGATAAGTACTGAGAACCTGTCCCATAGTGCCTCCTTTTCGCGTTCAGAAAAGTATGCACCATCAAATGCCGGGACTAAACGACCTAACAACGCGGTAGTCGGTATTATCCTCGGCATCGACAACTACTCCGAAGTCCACACAAACGGAATGGCGTTGCTGAGACACGGCCTACACCTACTGGTCTCGATTGAACAGAAGTCGATTTGCACTTGAATGATGATGAAGTGGTTGTGCCTTTTTTCGGCGAGTCTGACAGATTGGCAAAGCGATCAACCCTTGAAAGAGATACGACCCAAGTGACCAACGAGATTCCCCCCTTTGATTTTCTGAAATTTCTAGAGCAGGTCAAGTTTCCGCGCAGAGTCATTGCCTTCAAACAGAAGGAGAACCTTTTCACTCAAGGGGACCGAGAGGACTCGGTGTTTTACCTACAGAGTGGCCATGCAAAGATTTCCGTGGTGTCTCACAAAGGCAAAGAGGCTACGATCACCCTCGTGGCAGCAGGAGATTTTGTTGGCGAGGAAGCGCTGGCGCCGGCCCATGGACTGCGGCTATCAACCGCCACCGCTCTGGAGTCATGCACCTCTCTCAGGATCAACCGAGGAGTGATGATAAGGCTGTTGCATGACGAGCCTGGTTTCGCGGGTTTCTTCTGGAGGTTTTTGCTTGAACGCGGGATGAAGACACAGGCCGACCTTGTGGATCACCTCTTCAATTCAAGCGAAAAGCGACTGGCTAGGATTCTTCTCATATTGTCGGGAATAGGCAGGCCGGGTGCACGGGTAGTCTTCCTGCCGCATATTTCGCAGCAGACACTGGCGGATATGGTCGGGACGACGCGGTCTCGCGTGAGCTTCTTCATGAATCGTTTTCGCAAGCTTGGTTTAATCAGCTACGACAGACGCAAGCGCATCCAGGTCCATAGGTCGATGCTCAAGGTCTTGCTACTCGATCAGTCGCACCAGCGGGAGCCTGTGGACTTGCTATGAGTGCGCTGGCTGGTTGATTAACCGGGGGCAGGATGGGCAATTGGGGAAGCAGTGCAGCCACAAGAAAGTGATCCATCGACCCGGCCAGTTGAGGCGCTTACCAGCGATAGATGGTCAGGTTATCCAGGTACACCGTTGATCCGCCCGAAGCTCCCAGACCATCCACCTGAAACTGGGTTTGCACTACCCCGACCTGCCAACCCAGCGCGAATGATGACGGCACCGTGGCGTTGATCACTTGCTCGTTGCCATCCAGCCATACGGAGTGATAAGTCACATTACCGGAGTTATCGCGCGAATAGCTGATCTGAACGTGATGCCAGGCGTTCGTCCGCCAGTTTGACACGCTGCAGGGTTGCGAGGATCTCACCCATTTGACCCCTGCGCCGCTGTATTCCCACGTTTGGGAATAGCCGCTGCACTGGAAGCCGTAGATAACGGTTTGACCGTTCTCTGTGACCTGATTGGAATCGAGTTCAAGATTAGCAATCGTGCTTCCGGCGGCAATCCACACCCAGCCGTCATAGACAAAGTTCATTGAGGTTGTGTCGTTCGCGTATACCACGCTGTAGATTTCGCCGCCTGTATTTGTGTAGCTGGAGACAAATTGGCGTGAGTGGGCGCTGAACGATGGCGTGTTCACCAGGCTCGTTGCCCCAACCGATGTTCCAGGAGTGGCCGGGTCGTGGTTGAAAATCCATGTGTCAAGTTCCTGTATGTTGCTGGAAGCAGTGGCATTTGCTGGAATCACAGGGCCCGATACCGTGGGAGATTGAATGACGTAGCCTGCTTTTGCCAGGCTGCTCTTCGTATAGTTTGGAGCGACAGCAATCGCTTCAATCACCTCGGATCCACTTACCTGGATTGCGCCAGTGTATTCATTCGAGGATGTTGTGGGCACGGTGCCGTCGGTGGTGTAGTAAATTTTCGCTCCAGCTGTGGCCGCAGACAACGTCACCGTCTGCGCCGTCGTGTATATTCCGGCAGCAGGTGTGAAGACGGGCATGGCGGCTGCAGGGGCAGAACTGATGTTCTTTGACGAGGATGCGGAATGATTGACCCCGCAGCCCGTGAAAAACAAAGGGAGCAGGAAGCGAGGAAATGTCCGGAGGAACTTCCGAAGGGGGACAATAATTGAGACACTCATGGGCGCGGAGAGGATATCCCTCATGGATGTACCTCGACTAATTCGTCCGAGCACACAAAATGCGCATTTCCAATCTCTTAGCTATTGATTTGAAAAATAGGTTCTATTCGATTGCCTATTTCCTTGAAATCCAGCTTAGAGATCGTCACGGGGGCGCTTGTCTCAAGACGATGTGAGCAGAATAGCACACATTTTGTGTGCTATTCTGCTCAGACTTTCAGCCGCAATCCCGTTATACGCAAGAGCCGCTTGCCGAGGACCCCGGTCACTCAAAAATCTGGCAGCCTGAGACTTTGGTCACTGCATTGGGCGGATGCGAGCTGTCTCATCAATTCATGAACCGGCAAATCCAAACGATCGATTTTAACGAACAGCCATTCATCGCCATCTGGGAAGTGACCCAGGCCTGTGATCTCGCGTGTGTGCACTGCCGCGCATCCGCTCAACCGGATCGAGATCCGATGGAGCTCAGCACAGAGGAGGGCAAACACCTGATCGACAAAATTGCGGAGTTGAAGGTTCCAGTCTTCGTGCTGACGGGAGGCGACCCAATTAAACGGCCTGACCTCTTCGAACTGATCGCCCATGCGCGCTCGGTTGGAGTCAGAGTTTCGCTCACGCCAAGCGCTACGCCTTTGCTCACGAAGGAGATTGTTGTGAGACTAAAAGAGGCGGGGCTTGCCCGGCTTGCAGTGAGCATGGATGGCGCGAGCGCCAAAACCCACGATGCATTTCGCGGAATGAGTGGATCTTTTGCGCGGACGCTGGATGCAGTGCGATGGGCAAACGAGATTGGCCTTCCTATACAGATCAACACCACGTTCAGCCGCAGGAATATCTCTGAGATCGACGAGATTGTCGCCTTGATGGAAAAGATGGAGATAGCCCTGTGGAGTGTCTTCTTCCTTGTCCCTACGGGACGTGGAAAGCTGGACGATTTGTTGAGTGCAGAGGAGTTCGAGTCGGTCTTTGCGAAAATTTACGGTCTATCCAAGATCGCAAGCTTTGACATCAAGACGACGGAAGCACAGCATTACCGACGCTATGTCTTGCAACAGAAGGTCGCCGAGCGAAAGTCGGGATTGGGTTTTGGAAGCGTGCATGAAAAAACCGTCGACGCGATTGGACGCGCGCCGCGTGGTCTCAATGACGGCAAGGGATTCGTCTTCATTTCGCACAAAGGCGAAGTTTTCCCAAGCGGCTTTCTTCCGCTCTCAGCGGGCAACATCCGCGAAGAGGAATTGGCCTCGATTTATCGTAACTCGGCGGTCTTCCGCGATTTGCGCGACACGTCAAAGCTCGACGGAAAGTGCGGCTCCTGCGAATTCAAGGAGATCTGCGGAGGATCGCGTGCTCGCGCGTACGCTGTAACCGGGAACCTGCACGCCGAAGAGCCGCGCTGCTCCTATATTCCGAAAGGCTACGCACAACCGGCACTGCAGATGAAAAGAGCAACAACGCTTCATGTTCTTCAGGGTGCATGAGATACGCAATCGCCATCGAAATAGGCGACAATCATCAGAACTATCGAAATGGAAGGTAACTCAATGGCGATTCAGATTGGTGCAAAACCCGACAGTGGATTCGATGATCCTATTGGCATGCTGAAAGACTGTCATAGGAGGATCGAGAGCTTCCTCGGCATTCTTTGTATTGTGGTTGATCGGGCGCAGGGCCGGAGTCTAACCGATGAGGAGCGCGATGCAGTTAAGGCTGCGCTTGTGTATTTCAGGACCGGCGGACAACGCCACACAGCCGATGAGGAAGAATCACTCTTCCCGCGACTGCGCAAGTCTGATATGAAATCCGCCGAGGAGATCGACCGGCTTGAAGACGATCATCACGACGCAAACGACTTACATGTATCCATCGAGCGGCTCTATTCAACCTGGATAGAATCGTGCTGTCTGGGAGTAGAAGAAACACAGCGGCTGCTCTCGCAAACCGCGCGTCTCAAGCAGCTCTATTCCGACCATATCCGAATCGAGGAAACGATTGTTTTCGCTCGCGCAAGCCAGATGCTGGACAGCCACGCTATCGCAGCGATCGGGACCGAGTTTCGTTTCAGGCGGAAGTAACTCTCTGCTGTATGGATGTGATGCCGACGTGGGGCTCCGCGCGCCCGACGGCAGTTTTCTGTCGTCCCAAATTCTGTCCATCTCGCTCCTTATATGCCGGGGTGACCCACCTCTCTTGCGTGAGGAACCAGATTCCGATATACGTCTCGTGGCAGATTCGTCTGCCAATGGCCAGTTGCCTTCCCTGTTACGACCAGGCCGAGGAAGATGCAGGCGAGAGCTACTGCAACCACAATGGGTGAGAGCGTACGACTGCGCCATCTCTCCGCCGGCGTTGCAGCCTTTCTCGGTATCAACGAAAATTGCAGAGCATTCTCGGCGGAGCAAGCGGCAACACACGCCATGCATGCCGTGCATTCAACGGATCGGATTTGTACGAGCTGATCAACTGCCAGTCTGGAAGGACAAGCCCGCGCGCATTTTCCACAATCGATGCAGGCCTCAACGTCGCGGCGAACCTTTACCGGACTGAGCAGCGATGTGATCCCCAGCAGTGCTCCATAGGGACATAGATACCGGCACCAGAAGTTCTGGATCAGCATGGACAGAAGAACCAGCAAACCGATGACGATTGCCGCTGTTTGCCCAATGTCGCGGAAGAAATTCAGCATCTTGACATCGGCGATCAGGCCGTACGGTGTGGACATGAAATTGTGGATCGCCTCGGCGGACATGGTACCGATCATCAATACGAAGAAGCCGAGAAGCAGGTACTTCAACCCTCGCAATGGGATATCCAACCATTTTGGCGTATGTAAATTACGGCCAAATAGGCGTCTTCCTACGGTCCAGAGTTGTTCTGAGAGAGTTCCGACTGGACAAATCCAGGAACAGAAGGCTTTCTTGAGCAGCAGGCTCATCAGCATGAACGCAAGGAACAAAACCATGGCCGCGGGGTGGATTGCAGGCACGCGTCCTGTGAGCAAGAAGTATTTTGTATTCATCAAGCCGGCGATGGGCAGCCAGCCTTCGACACCGGGAGGCCGTGGCACGTTCAATCCCACACCGCCGCGCTCATAGTAGCGAACCCAGAGAAAGAATTGGATTCCAAGCCAGCCATTCAGCGCTACGAACAGCCACTGAACGATTCGCCTGATCCTCTGGGAACTCTCCGGGCTGGACCTGCGGACAAATTTCTTCCTGCCTTCCTGTTTGTGGATTGGCGTGATGTTTGCTGCGCCCATGTTGAGTTGATCCCTCTCTAAGCGTAAACCTAAGCGAATAGAACGGAGATCTCAGCGACTTTGGTCACACTGGTTCATTCGACAGTTTCCGGGGCAAGGTCGTCGAGCCACTTTTGAACCTTGGACACGGCTGACTTCATTCGTTATTAATGTCTTATAGCCATGCATCCCAGTAACCTATAATGTTGCAATTGATCTACTAAAAACCTGATGCCCTGTGTGTCCCATAACGAATGCGGGAACTTCACAGTTCCTAAGATTTCATTCTTTGTCCGATGCGCTGCGGCCCGAATTCTTGTGGTAGTTATCAGCACGGCGCTGTTCACGACGGCCAGTTTCGCGCAGAACCAATCTCAAGCCAACACTTCCCTTGTTTATCAACCCACCTCGGCACTGATACCGGGGAAGCCTGTCGAACAGGCTCTGAGTCCGGCTGACAGCGTGACGCTTACTTTGCAGCTACATGCTGGGTTGTACAGCGAAATCGATGTTCGGCAAATTCAGGGCATGACCGAGAGTGTTCTTCTCGATCCAGAGGGCCACACCTCCATACCCCGCACCAATGACGGCGGCATAGGATCGGTCGAACGATTCCCCATCATTCCGGCGCAGAGCGGAACCTTTCGTTTACGCATTCAATCTCGCGAACGACACATCCCAGTTACATTTCGCGTCGCGCTGCTTCCAGAGCGAACTCCGCAGCGCCACGATGACGACATTGTGCAGGCGGAAAGCTGCCTGGCGAAGGCGGAGTGGGTTCGTCGCAAGTCCGATTTCAAGCTCTTTCTGAACGTGCGTAGCTCTGCGGATGTACTGGGGCTGTATGATCGAGCATTTCATTTGGCCGCTCAGTCCGGGGACATCCCTCTTGAACGCGAAGCCCTGATCGGCAAGGCCCGCTATCAGATCTTCCGTATTGCGCAGTATCAGCAAGGCGTCCGGGCCGCTACGCAAGCGACAGAACTTTCTGCTTTCACTCCAGATATCGACCAGCAGGCTCTTGCATGGAAGACCCTCGCCTCAGCGCTGGCGTTTGTCGATCATTATGACGAAAGTATTGCCGCATCCGAGCGTGCGATTGCTCTTTATAGAAAGACAGGAGATCGCTACTGGCAAGGCATCGTTCTAGGCAATCTTGCTGACACGTATCAGGAGATTGGCGATTCCAGAAAGGCGCTCGAAGCCGCGAAAGAGTCCCTTCAGATGGCCCAGCAACTTTCTGACGATTACGGAGTGGCTTTCACGCAATCGACGATCGGAGAAATTTATCAGGGACGTGGGCAATATCAAGATGCAATCGATGTATACGATGCGGCGCTTGCCGCTGCGAACATTGTCCATTATCCGCAGGTTGAAGGAGAGGTTTGGAGCGACATGGGGCAGATTTATTCCCGGTTGGGAGACTGGGAGCGTGCGAAGAATGCGTATGCCCATGCACTGCCAATACTGCAACAGGACGGCGACGGCATCCATGAGATTGAAGTCCTGGGTCATCTTGGCGAGATTGAAATGCACTCGGGTCATCCCAGGCATGCGCAACTGTATTTTCGCAAGGGACTAGCCCGCGCGCAAAGTCAGAAACTGGTCCGTGAAGAGAGCTACCTGAAAATTGACATGGCCCGGACGTGTCTACAGATTCATTGCACGGAAGATCCATTGATGACTCTTACGCAGGCGCTGAATGCCGCGCACCATATCCATCAAATTGATGGAGAAGCAGGCATCGACGCGACCATTGGAGAGATATTGGCCACTCGGCGCAATTCGTCGGGGGCGAAGCGCGCATACCTAAAGTCGGCTGCACTCTGGCAGCGTGTTCCGAACTCCAGCGAACTTGCAGCAGTGGAGGCCGACATGGCACGTCTGGACATTCGCCAAGGTCAACTCCAGAATGCGCGGCTGCAAATATACAAAGCGCTCCGTGCGATTGAGGCCACCCGCACCCATATCGATAGCGACGCATTGCGCACTTCGTATTTCACTTCCAAGCAGAGTTACTACGACCTGGCGGTGGAGATTCTGATGCGGATGGATCGCATGTCTCCTCACCACGGCTACGCAGAACAGGCATGGACCGTCGCAGAGCGCGCGCGGGCGCGCACGTTGCTCGATGATTTACAGGAAGGTGGTCCGGGCGGGACTTCAAATTTCGATGGGCGACTCCAACAGAAGAGTGCAGCCCTGGAGCTGAAACTTCACGATACAGAAGACCGACTGCTGCGTCTTGGGCCTTCTGCATCCGACATCGCGCATGCACGGCAATTGGAACAGAAAATCCATGACATGCTGCTGGACGCCGACGAGTTGGAGGCACGCATTCATGCTTCCAATCCTGCCTATCACGCGCTGCAGGAGGTCAGGAACATTTCTCCGTCTGAGGTGAGTCATGCCATGCTTGACGCGAAGACCGCACTTCTCGAATATTGGACCGGTGAAGCAGAGAGCTATCTATGGATTGTCACGCGGGATGGTGTACGCAGTTTCAGGCTCCCTGGCAGGAAGTTCCTCGATACGCTGGTCCACGCCTATCAGCAATCCGTGCTGGCGCGGGACAGATACGCCGCGGAGGAAGACATGCAGACCCGTCAGTTGCGGATCCGACAAGCCGACGCTGGTTTTTCTGCACAATCGCGAAAACTGGCAGCCATATTGCTGCCTTCCGATGTAGGCCCTCAAATACACAGACTATTGATCGTTGCGGATGGAAGTCTACAGTCCATGCCATTTGCTGCGCTGGAATCGCCGCGTCTCCAGACGACCGCTTCGAGATATCTCATCGAACGCTACGACCTGGTCTATGAACCATCGGCAGCTACGGCAGCGGCCCTTCTTGCCAAGCGCGCGGGATATTCTGACCGCCAGCGTATTGCCATCTTCGCCGATCCGGTTTACAGCAAGACGGATGTGAGAATAGACCATGTCGCCCCACAGCCGACTATGCTCGCGCCCCATCCTGTCTTGCGCGGGGCCTCCATCGAAAGCATGTCCGAACTGCCACGATTGCCTGATTCCCGCAAGGAAGCCAAGGCCATTGCGCAGATCTCGGGGGCTTCCAACGCAAGATCGGAACTTGATTTTGATGCGTCCCCGCAAGAGGTAGAGGAAATAAACTGGAAGACTTATGATGTGGCTCACTTTGCCGCCCACGCAATCGTAGACACGGAGCATCCGGAATTCTCCGGCATCGTGTTGTCCATGTTCCATCGCAACGGCTCACCAACAGACGGTGTCTTATGGCTCCATGATATTTATCGATTAGACATTCCAGTATCTCTCGTTACACTGAGCGGCTGCGAGACCGCGGACGGCAAATCCATTCCCGGAGAAGGCATCAACGGGCTGGCGCGGGGTTTTCTATACGCTGGAGCGCACAGTGTGATCGGGACGCTCTGGAATGCCGATGACAGCGGTTCCAACGAATTGATGCAGAGTTTTTACCGAGCATTTTTCGATCAACATCTTACGGCCGCCGCCGCACTCCGCCGTGCGCAACTGCGTGTCCTGTCGGATGCCGACCATCGAGCGCCTTACTATTGGGCGGGATTTGTATTGGAAGGCAACTGGCGGGGGCGCTAGACTGGACTTTCTCAGGATTACAGGTCAAGCCGTGGAAGAATCCGCCCCAAAGAAGCGTTGGTCAGTGGATCGGAGTGGACTGGAACATCTCCTGGACGTGTTCCATCCCGACCGGGAACAGGCGAGTCTCGCATATGAAGCGCTGCGTCAACGTCTCATCCGCTTTTTTGAATGGAACCATTCTGATACTCCCCAGGAGTTGGCCGACGAAACTCTGGACCGGTTGGCCCGTCGATTGTCTGATTCTGAGGATGAAATTCTCAATCCAACAAAATTTGCAGTGGGAATTGCCCGCTTATTGCTCAAGGAGCATTTTCGGGAAAAAGATCGCCGTGAGGCGGCACTGGCGACGATGGCGGAATCCTATTCCGAGCACGCAAAGCGGGAGATTGAATCCGCCTATCAGGAAGAACGGCTGGCCGCGCTGGAGCAGTGTCTGCGGGCCATTCCAGAACCCAATCGCAATCTGATCGAACGCTACTTCAGCGCGGAAGGCCGCGCACAGATTCAGCAGCGCCAGCGATTAGCTGAAGAATATGGAATTTCAAGCAATGCGCTACGGAACCGCGTGTTGCGGATCAGAATGGAACTGCAAAAGAGTCTTTCCTTGCTACTTTCCGGAAAAACGCCTCCAGTCCGTGAGATAAATTGCGAAAAATTGTCACAGTATGATGATTAGTATTTTTGGAGAGAATCTATGAATCCCCCCTCAGATTCACGACAATTGTTTTTGCGCTATCTATTGGATGAACTGCCGCCCGACGAGCGGGCTGACGTAGACGAGGCCCTGATCGTGGACCAGGAGGCATCCGATGCTTTTCAGGAAACTCGGTACGATCTGATCGATGCATACGCGGCCGGCGCATTGTCTCCAGAGGAGCGCAAGCGGGTCGAACAGGCCGTCTTTTCTACCAGGGATGGCCAAGAGGCGCTGTCCATGGCACTTGCGATGCAACGCGGGAAAACTGCGCCAGAAAAGATGCGCACAGCCTGGCTGCCTGCATTCGATCAGAGCAAAGCAGCGGTTCCGATTCGAGGCAACATTACCCGTAATGTAATTTTCCTTTCGACACTGGCGGCCTGCTCACTGCTGGTCTTCGTGTTGCTCCACCTGGGCCGACGCCCCATGCGCCAGACGGACCAAACGCTGTCTGCAACATCATCGGCTGCGACAGACAGCGCAACTCCCAAGAAGGATGGCGCAGCACAGTTGGTCGTTCCGTCAAGAAGCTCTCCTTCGACGTCCCACTCTGCGTTGAGGCAAACCGGCGTGCTGGTTGTGGCCATGCCGGGAACAGTCCGCGGGGCCGACGTCATCCCGATTCATCTTCATCCAGGCATTCAGCAGATTGAGGTGCAATGGCCCATTCCGTCTGATTCCACGGCCTCCGCGTACACGCTGGAGATGGCCTCGGACCGGTTGGGCATGGCCGTCCTGCCGCAGCACGGCCCGCTTACCGCATTTGGAGACATTCGCGTGGCCGAATTTCTGCTTCCCGCCGACAAACTCCCGAACGGCCAATCTATCTTCCGGCTCCGCGCAGCCGGTGCATCCGACAACACGCCCATCGCGGAATCCTCGGTTCGCGTCTCCCGCTGAACCAGACCTGTGAGATCGCTCCAGCCCCTTCGGCCTCTTGTCCCGGACGCATGTGAATTTTTTTTACACACAGTGAAGCAATCTGCACGCCGCAAAAAAGTAAAGAAAAGAATGCGTGATGGATTCACGGATTCGATCACTTAGCTACAGAACGGCATTTTCTGGAGCCTGTGATGAATGATTTCTCTCGGATGTCCCTGAAGCGGTTCTTGCATGGTCGTTCGCCTCTCAGAAACCCGACTAAAGTAGCGCTCCTCTGCATCGCATTGTCGGCGGCGATGATAAGTGGCTGTCAACATGACTATAAAGGCAATCCCTGCTATGGAGGCGACCCCTGCCCGCAGTCTCCAGAGGATCCCTCTGTTACCACTGGAAGTCCACCTACCACTACCTCGCAAGGACTCACATTCAATAGCAATGATATTTTCGAGAATGAACTGTATACCGGAGTGGCGGGATTTTATAGGAAGGGGACAATGGATGCGCGCGTTCTTCGTGCACATGCATTTACCACAGCCGTACCACTGCCCTCTCCCCTGCTTTCCTTTCCGCCGCCGATTTATGGGCTGGCGCAAACAGTAAATTTTGACCAATCGCTCGCTATCACTCCAATGTATGCCACCTCGAGCACTGTGCTACCTGCGGGAGTGGGTGGAGTATTGGGGATTCAGCGACAAAGCGACTGTAGCTTTACCCTTGTTGAACAAGCCAGTACCGGATCTGGCTCCTCGGGTATGTTTTCACAAACATTTTCCCAAACTACAAGTCCTGACTTTGGCAGTTATCTGCATGCTGTTTCCGGTTTGCCTTCTCAAACGGTGCAGTTTCCTTTGGGGTGCAAAGGGCCACAGCTCGGCATCTCATCACAAAGCTATGTTTACGTCGGACAAACCAGTAATGGTGATCAGGTATTTGCTGGCCTGGTTTCGACCGTAGGGTACGAGGTCGTCCTTGTCAATCCCGGGTCAGGGACACTCTCCGTCACGCCGTTGCCGGAGGCGGTATCTCTGGGACTGGCGTCGCTCACCTTCAACGTGGCGGACGTGAATGGGGACGGCATCAATGATCTCATCGCGGTCGAGACCTCCGCGAATTCCTCTTCTACTGCCCCCGGAATCTTTATTTTTCTCGGCCATTCCGATGGATCGTTTGCCAATCCTGTGGAGTATGGCGCCGGCACACACCCAGTGTCCGTAGCCATCGATGACGTGAATGGCGATGGCAAGCTGGATCTGGTTGTCGACGACGGGAACAACGGACCCAACAATATCTTTACGCTTCTGGGCAATGGCGACGGCACCTTCAAAACAGCCATCAACGCAGGCAGCTCCAGCAGTCAACTCAATTATGCTTATTTAGCCATTGGGGACTTCAATGGCGACGGGAAAAAAGACCTGGTGCTGAGTGACGGGGAAATCCTGTTGGGCAATGGCGATGGAACCTTCGCTACATCTGCATTCACGCTGCCAATTCATCTCTCTGTAAGTGGCGGCGGCGTCCCGGTCGTTGGGGACTTCAACAATGACGGCATGCTCGACGTTGCCATGAACCTTCCATCAACGAGTGCGGCCCAAGTTACTGAGGGCGAGGTCATGGTGTTTCTGGGCAATGGAAATGGCACCTTCACCACTGGCAATTCGTATGTCAATATTCCAAATTCCGGACACATGTCCACGGAAGACATCGATGGAGACGGCAACCTGGACCTGATTATCGGCTCAGGGGATAATGGCGTGTATTCCGCTGGCTCCAACGCCAATGGCGTCTTCCAGTTCCTGATGGGCCGTGGCGATGGCACCTTTGCCGGAGCGCCGGGCTATCAGGATGTCGCCTACGGCGGCCTGAATTCGGTTGCTCCTACGTTTGCCGTGGGAGACTTCAATGGCGACGGCAAGCCGGACATTCTCACCGATGTGGAGAGCAACAATAACATTCAGGGGATGGTCTTGCTGGCCGGCGACGGGCAAGGCAACTTCACCCAAGGCCCGACCATCAAGGGTGACTCTCCACTGGCCCTGTTGGCGGCGGACATGAACGGCGACGGCAAGCTCGACGCTGTCTTCGCTGGACACTCAGCCAGCGGTTACAGTGTGAACGTCGCGCTGGGCAATGGCGACGGAACTTTCCAGACGGCAACGGACTACCCGCTTCCCGGCGGGAACTTCAATGACATGGTTGTCGGAGACTTCAACGGGGACGGCAAACCGGACGTGATGGTGACAGGAACACCCTATAGCACCGGCACTGGTGCGATCTACCTACTGCCAGGCAACGGGGACGGTACGCTTCAGGCCGCGGTGCAGGTGGACACGCCGCCGCAGGCGTATGGGATTGCGGCAGGGGACTTCAACGGCGATGGCAAACTGGACTTCGCCGTGACGAACACCTCCAACGGCAGCGCCAATACAGCGGGCGCGGTGCTGGTCTACCTGAACCAAGGGGGCAGTACGTTCGCCAAGCCCGTGAGCTATACGGCCAACATGTTTCCTGGGCCAATTGTGGCGGCAGACGTGAACAAAGACGGCAAGCTCGACTTGGTTGTGGCCAGTTCAGACAATGCCTCTGTTACTTCCAGCAATCCGTTTGGCCCTCATGGGACACTCAATGTCTTGCTCGGCAATGGGGACGGAACATTCCGAACGGCGACCAGCTCGCCACTCAATGATCCGGGGTATAGCAACCTGGCCGTTGCCGACATGAACCAGGACGGCGTCCCGGATGTGATTGTGGGAGACAACTACCCTCCATTCTTTTACACGCAGATTCTCTATGGCAAGGGCGATGGGACCTTCCCCACTGGTAACAGCCTCCAAATGGGCCTCAACTCGCAGTCTGTGGCCGCAGTGGACGTGAATGGGGACAAGCGCCCAGACCTGCTGCTGACGAGTGGAAACAGCTATGCCAGCCTTGATGTCTTTGTGAACCAATACAGTGGCAAGACGATCTCGACGCTGCCCGCGACCACAACGGCGCTTTCGGTCAATCCCAATCCCGCCGTTGCTGGCCAGACCGTGACCTTCACGGCGCAGGTGTCCGCATCTTCCGGTAGCACTGTGCCGACTGGAAGCGTCAACTTTATGAATGGGAACACGCAACTTGGCACCGGCACGCTGGATTCCAGCGGGACCGCGACCTATACAACGACCAGCCTGTCCGCGGGCAGTTATCCCATCACTGCCGTTTACAGCGGAGACACCAATTATTCCGGCAGCACATCGTCGGCGGTGACATTGGTGGTGAATGCGCAGCCGGTCGCCGCAGCCACCACCACAACGCTGGCTACCTCCGCGGCGACGGTGAATGCGGGAGAGAATGTTACCTTCACGGCAACAGTAGCAGGTCCCTCCGGCAACACAACCGCGCCGACGGGGACCGTCACTTTCATGGATAGCACCACCGCGCTGGGCACAGGAACACTGGACGGCTCCGGTGTGGCGACCTACTCCACCAGCATATTGAGCGTGGGAACACACTCGATCACGGCGCAGTATTCCGGCGACACAAACTTCGCGTCCTCGGTTTCCTCGGCAGTTACAGAGACCGTGAATGCCGCACCGACCTTTACGCTAGCGGCCCAGTTGTCCAGCCTTTCTGTCATGCCCGGCAGCAGCGGTACGGTGGGCCTGTCGGTGACGCCGGACAACGGCTTCAACGCCCCTGTCAGCTTTGCCTGCTCGGGCCTGCCGAGTGAAGCGGCTTGCAGCTTCGCTCCCGCTACCGTCACTCCGAATGGAACGGCGGTTGCAAGCACCACAATGACCATCACGACCACCGCGGCATCGACCAGCAGAAACAGCAGCCCTTGGCCATTTACGGGCGGCGGAACCGTCCTGGCGATTGGCCTGCTCTTCTTCCGCAGAAGAAAATGGGCACCGCAGTTCTTCTGCCTCGCACTGCTGCTGGGTATCGGTGGACTGGCGCTGGGTTGCGGCGGTTCTTCCTCGCAGCCCTCTGGGAATGCAGGCACTCCCGCCGGGACCAGTACGGTGACGGTCACAGCAAGTTCAGGCTCTGGAGCGAGCGCGATCACGCAGACCGCCACGCTTACCTTGACCGTGCAATAATACACACCCCAGCCGGACCAGGGATTTTCTGGTCCGGCTGAATTTACTCGTGATGTTTTCCAATTTATCGACACCTTAAATCAAATGCTTGCGGATGAAACTGCGGAGGGAATTATTCGAGTAGCGCTGCGGAATTCGACATTCCGATGGGCATTGCGATCGACGGCTATGGGAACGTCTGGGCTGCCAACTCGAGTGTTGGGGTGACCGGAGGACAAATCGGAGCGATTACAGAATTGGTCCAGGCGGCGACGCCAGTCACGACACCGCTGCCATTCATTCAGTCTGGAGAAGATTGCGGGATGTACGGTAGATTTTTTCGCATGCGGTTGATTTCCCGGTGGCTGACTGCGGTCGCCATCATCGCAGTCGGCTGTCACTCGGGACCTGCACTAAGCCCGCAAATGGAAGCAAAAGCCATCGGCCTGGAAGGCAAAGGCGATTGGCGTGGCCTTGCCGCTTTTGCGAAGCAGGCGACAGAGCAGTATCCCACCGATGGAGAAGCATGGTTTTACGCCGCCGCGGCCGCAAATGGACTCGGGAACACAGCCGCCGCCAGAACTGACCTGGAAAATGTCGAGCGCTACGGACCCCCCGCTTTGAAGAGCGTGGCGCAGACGATGCTTGCGCAGCTTCAGGCCGCGCCAAGCTATGCGCGGCCCCAGGCGGCGGCGAAGGAGCAACCGTCTTCCGTACCGGATATTTCCGTCGCATCGATTGCCGCGCTGACGGCACAGGCGCGGCGGAGCTGGGAGCGGGATGCGATTCCAATCATGGTGGACGTGATGGGCAGTGGGAACAGTTATGCGACGGTGATCAACTACTACTCTCCGTCGACCCGCCGGGGGTTGTCGGTTCGTCAGGGGGCGAACGGCTCCGGCATGCAGCGGATCGATCAGCCCGACTATGGCACCACTGCGCTTCCCGAGAACTTCAAGTCACTGGCCGATGCAGTGGAGGCGGCCAGAAAGCGCGGTCTCTCCGGACGGCTGGATCATGCCTTTTTGTTCTGGGCCGAGGATATCTCCGGTCCGAACAATCTGGTGTGGGATATGGCGTTTGGCATTCAGTCGGACGCGGCGCGGGTCATCGCCAACGATATGAGCGAGGCGCGAATGAATGAGTTGCTGGCGGCGGCAAACGGCGGCAGCAAATCGGCGCAGTACGATCTTGGAACGGCGTATGCGGCGGGCGTGAGCGGGAAAGAAGATCCCGGGAAATCGGTCTACTGGCTGCAGAAAGCGGCGGCGCAGGGCAGCCGCCGGGCTGAAAACAGACTGGGCCAGTACTATCAAAACGGTTATGGCGTGACAGCCAATCCGCAGCAGGCAGCGTACTGGTACGGGAAGGCTGCGTCGGCGGGATTCGGGTCGGCCGAGTATAACCTGGGTCTGCTGTATGAAAAGGGAGTGGGAGTCGCGCGCGACTGGAAGTCTGCGGAACAGTGGTTCAACCTGGCGCTCCGGCAGGGAGTGCAGCAGGCGGCCGTCGAACTAAATGAGATGCGTTCAGCGACGGCGCAAGAGTCGGGAGGCGCGACCGCGGCACAGATGCAGGCAGCCGACGCGATTGCCGAACGCATCGCCCGTAACTACTGCAAAGTCGGCCAACATCCGGTTCTCGCTTTGGATGCGGGCGATTCCAATCAAGTGGACTGCTTCATTCCTGGGGAGAATTTCTCGCCGATCGGCACCAGGCCTGGCTATCGAGTCGGCCCGCGCGCCCTTCTTCAGCTCGTGGATGGCTTGCCGTCGTGGTACAAGTTTTATACTTGCACGGCTTCGAACTGGAATTCCTACACGGGATACATCGAAGTTTCCTGTACGCGCTGATGAAAGGGACAGGGCTTTGCGAGGGATTCGTCGGGTTGGACTGTGGTGAGGTGCCGCCGGAATATGGGAGTCGCAGTCCACACTTTCGTCAGGTGAAGATTCCACTACAGCCGTTCCCGACACTGCGAGATGGAAGATGGTACTGGCAGGTAGTCTTCACCCGTTTCAAGTCAGCATCAAAAGCCGGGACTAAACACCTAGTCCGAAGAGAGTAGACTAGAAAGTCCAAATGTTGACCTTAAACAGGTATAATCTTGTATAAAGGTCTATATAGTGGCTACTAACGATATCGATATGAACGTCGTCCGCGACCGGATCGCCGACCGATTCAAGGCTCGGCGGCTTGCGATGAACTTGCCACAGCAGGAGCTCGCACGCCGCTCTGGCGTGCCTTTGAGTACGCTAAAGCGGTTTGAGCGTGAGGGGCTGATCTCCCTCGATTCGCTCCTGAGACTGGCCACAGTGCTGGATTGCCTGGAGGACTTTGAGCGCCTTGCAGCCGAGCCTGTGCCGACAGGTGCAGCGGTGTCGCTAGACGCCTTGCTGGAGGCGCGGAAGCCCCGGCGAAGGGCGACAGGAAAGCAAGGAACCCGCCATGCCTTATAGTTCGACGACACTGCTGCACGTGTACCTTGACGCGAACGCACGGAGGCGCAAGGTCGGCAG
>JAJYGR010000116.1 GCA_021790655.1 Acidobacteriota bacterium
ACGATACGGTCTCGAGGCAACGATTCAAAGCATGCGCAAGATCAGCATTGAGATAGAGAGTTCGTGGAGGATCGGACGGCGTCGAGCTCGGAAGTGACCGGATACCCCTGACTGGCACAGTTCTGCTCATGATATTTGGGCCGACTATCGCGTAGCTCATACTGGGAGCGAAGAACCGCTGCATTTGGCCGAGCCATGCACAGGCTACCCGCAACAGCTTCAGGACGCGATCCGCCACGGACGGGCCAACACATAATTCTTCTTAGTGAAGAAAAAATGGAGCTATGCACATGTTTGAGTTGACAGGACAAACCGCGATCGTAACCGGAGCGGCACAGGGGATCGGAGAGGCCATTGCGGAGCGCTTGAGTTGCGCGGGCGCGACGGTCGCGGTAGCGGACTTGGATGTTGAAGGAGCGCGGGCCGTGGCTGCGCGCCTGGAACGAAATGCCTTCGCGGTACGGACCGACGTTACCGATCCTGCATCTATCGCAAAGACGGTGGCCGAGGTCCTGGGCCGTACTGGCCGGATCGACATCCTGGTCAATAATGCCGGCATCGCCGGGACCGCCGCACCCTTATGGGAACAGACGAACGCGGACTGGGCGAAAGCGATCGCGATCAATCTGAGCGGGGTCTTTTATTTCTGTCGCGCGGTGGTACCCCATATGCGCGAGCGCGGCTATGGCCGGATCGTGAATATCGCCTCGATTGCCGGCAAGGAAGGCAACCCGCGCATGGTGGCGTATTCCGCCACCAAGGCCGGAGTCATCGGCTTGACCAAGTCGCTGGGAAAGGAGGTCGCCACTGAAGGAATCTGCGTCAATGCGGTCAGCCCGGCGGTGGTGCAGACCAAGCTCTTGGACCAACTGACCCCGGAGCAGGTGAATTACATGACGGAACGTATTCCCATGCGGCGTACCGGAAAACCGGAAGAGATTGCGGCGGTAGTGCATTTTCTCGCCAGCCCCGATTGTTCCTTTGTCACCGCCCAATGCTATGACGTCAGCGGCGGACGCGCGACATATTGATGAGAGCGCTAAATTTGGAAAATGAGGTGACGGCAAAATGTACCCGCGGAGTACCGCTTGCTTTCAAATACCAATGCCGCGCTGCATATCCCCGGCTGCAACTATGCGATGCGCGCTGAACTTGGTCATCTTCGATATCCTTGCCTTCGAGCGGTAAAGCATGATGCATCCACTTTCGCACGAGCCCGCATCGGACAGGCGGGCGAGCATGAATCGCGAGGAATTCAAAACATCCGTGGCGGCAACGGAGCCACCCGCAGGCTTGTCCATTCCGCTGGCGGCTCTGTGGTGGGACTTGAAGGGAGACTGGGCGCGGGCCCATTCCCTGGTCGACGAATTGGAGACGAAAGACGGCATGGTTGTCCTTGGCTACCTGCGCCGCAAAGAGGAGCAAACCACCAACGCCGATTACTGGTACTGAAGGGCTGGACGTGAATTTCAGCGTCCCGCTCTCGCGGAAGAGTGGGACGCGCTGGGCGCAGCGTTGCTATCTGGCGCCAAATAGACTTGGGGCATCCTGACTGCGCAAAAATTCAAGCGCACCGCGCGCGACAACGAATGCCTGCTCACCGCCGGCTTCCCGCAGCGTAATCCTGTCTTCTCCCACGGTGACATCCTGAATTTCGCGCCACGTCTTCGGTACCTCGGCAAGAAACATCAGCCATGACGCGTTCAACTTGCTATGCGGCGGCACCGTGCGATCGATCAGGCCTTCAAAGCTCGATCGCCGTCGCGCCATTTCCTCTTTGCCGACTGGCCATGGCGTGGTGCCAAACTCCAGCCCGTACGCCCGCGTTTTGCCATTCCATGGAGCATGGTCCCTGGCACGATTTTCGTGCCATACCGCCAGCCAGGGAAAGTCCTCCGAGCGAAAACAATATCCAAAGACCAGCCCCAGTTCCCAGTTCAGGGCGGAAACAAAACCAATCTCCCGGCCTGGGATATGCTGCACGGCGACGATGTAGCCGCCGTTCGGAGGCATAAACGGGCGCCGCAAGTCGCGCCTTCCATGCGCCTG
The DNA here is from genome assembly GCA_021790655.1 of Acidobacteriota bacterium. Lineage (GTDB taxonomy): Bacteria > Acidobacteriota > Terriglobia > Terriglobales > Acidobacteriaceae > JAKAAZ01. The sequence goes on from JAJYGR010000116.1 coordinate 2,050, forward strand.
CGTGTCGATATACGGCCAATCGAATGGCGTGTCCGGCGGAACAAGACACGGCCCATCATATCCCAGCGGCCACGTCCGCCCGTGGCCCACCGACGCGGCAATACTGCTCGACCCAGCATTTACCAGCGGGTCTCCCAACACCGCGTGCTGCTGCCATTGAATCTCGCGGGCAGTATCCCGTAGATTGCGAACCTGCTCTTCCACACGCACCACGGATTCTCCGGCTGCAATCTGGATCTTCCGCTGCACCTGCAAGCCCGTGATTGGCAATTCGGCGCGCACGATCAGGCCTCCGTGTGCGCTGTCATTCTCACAAATCCAGGCGGCAACGGCTGCCTCTCCGTGCAGCGTAACTCCAAGGCTGGCCTCCAGATCGGATGGCGGTCCAAAGCAATCCAGACAAAGTGAATGACCGGTATACGACGCGAGAAAATTGCCCGTCGGCCTGCCGCCGTATTGTGCAGATAGCTCATCATGTTCCGGGGTCAGCGGATCGGCAGAAAGCCATGGCGATTCCCAGATCACGTTTTCCGTTTGATGTCCGCTGTTCGGTGTAAAGGAAAAGGAAGCGATATGCCCGCCTCCCGTCAGCATTGTCATTTCCACCCGATCGTTGCCTAGATGCAGGGCACTTCGGCCCTTCCATTCCGTCTTCATGCCGGTATTCCTGAGTGCTTCACAGATTTCCTTTCCTCAAAAACCAACTTCAACGTTGCGGTTCCGGACGGGTATTCAATCGTAGCGTGAGAATTTCAAACGGCTTCATCGCCAAATAGGGATATTTACTTGACGCCACCGAACACAACAGGTTGTGGTTTGACCAGGATTGCAAACGGGACCGGGCCCACGTGCACGGCCTGCTGGGCCAGTCGAAAGAACAATTTGCCGCGAGATTTGGATGTGCGGCGGTTGAATCGAAACGTGAACTCGTCCAAGCAATCGTCCAGATGGCCCTGTCCAATCGCGCCCTGATGGGTGTCGAGCATCCATCGCTTCAGCAGTGAGATCACGCGATGAACGCAGGGAAGCAGGTGTTCTCCTTCCGTCTGATGGCGTTGAATCTGGCGGTCATGGACATATCCGTTCATCCCCAGATAGGCGGGCAGGCCGTCGGTCCGGACCGTGCTTCCGGGCACGATGGCCGGAGCAATGAATCCATGCAGACTGGCCCGGGTCACATCTGGAATGCATCGAAGACGAATGCGTCCGATGCCTTTTCCATCTTCCTGGGCGGCCACGATAATCAAGGCCTTGAGTTCCGTACGTCTGCCGATCGCGCCAGTTTCCTCTCCGCCCCAGTAAGTTTCGTCCACCTCGACGATGCCATCCAGCCGGTCCCGTCCCGGACGGACCGTGGCCCGGCGCAACTTATGCAGCATTGCCCAGGCGGTCTTGTAGCTTCCCAGGCCGAGGACGCGCTGTAGACCCAACGCGCTGATGCCGTTCTTTTGGCGGGTCATTTGCCACATGGCCCGGAACCAGACCGTCAGGGGCAAGTGGCTGTCCTGAAAGATGGTTCCCGCAGTGACCGACATCTCATACCGGCAATGGTCGCAGCGCCAGCGGTTCCGCCGAACCGACCAGGCGTCGTTTCCAGCGCACCGCGGACACACCCATCCGCTTGGCCAGCGCAGACGAGCAAGATATTCGACACAGGCCTCCTCGCTGCTGTAGCGCTTCTCCAGTTCCAACAAAGTCCTCGGAAAATCCTCGTCCATGACCCCGAACCCTACATCTTGGGGTCGGTGGCGTCAAGTAAGTATCCCTAAAACTCAAATGCTAACTGGCGGACGCATAGCAAACCGTTCATCGCGGGCACCGTGGTGAATTGCAGAGTCGCGAGACCGCATCCGAGCAGGCAACCGGCCGGTCACGGACCGCTAAGGCTTCGGAGCGGGACATGATTATTTGTTGCGGCGCAGGTCTTCAGTCAGGATGATGGCCTCGGCTATCTCTCGAATCGGCTTGCGGCGCTGACGGCTTTGTTTCTGAAGAGCGATATATGCGGCTTCTTCATCCAATCCCAT
>JAJYGR010000175.1 GCA_021790655.1 Acidobacteriota bacterium
GAAGACATTTGCAGGGACCGTCAATTGGTATGTGGGTGGGATCACGCCTGCTTGCATGTATTGGATGATGATCGGCATGAGCTGCTGCTGAAGGGCCGTTGGCAGCAAGTCCGGTTTGAGGATCTCGGACCCACTCGAGACGCTGTAATCCAAACCGAGCGAATACCACCTGCGCATATTGATGCCCGCCTGGGTGTGGAAACCCGTTTGGTTCAAACCCAATGCGGGCGTATTGAGATCTGCGAAACCTGTGTAGACGTCGTAGCGGCCTACATATTTCTGCTGTGTAAATGCGGTCGATCCTGCAATCAAGAACAGGAGGAACAGCATGAGTCGGCAGCGGGTCGGATGTTGTTTGTGATTTTCCATTGGCTTACTCCTTCGGATGTGTGGGGTTTCGGCATAAGTTCTTTTCTCGGGCTGGCAACGCCATGGTGTGACGATTTAGAACAAAACCCACTTTCTTTACTTACCGAAAAGTAAGTTACCTGAATGAGGCATGAATTGTCACCTACAGTCCAAATTTTTTATTTTCAATTGAATTTAAAACGGGCAAAGTCATAAGTTTGTTCCGCTTTTGACGACGACCTGCGACAATCGTGGAATGGTAAAGCGACCGAAAATTGCCATGGAGCCCTGGAAGTCCTTTCAGGTGAGGAAGCGGAACCCGGATGGAAAGCGCGACGCCGTCCTGCTGACGGCCGCACATTTATTTCTGGAACAGGGATACCGTCGGACATCCATGAGCGAGTTGGCCAAACGGCTCAACATTACCAAGCCTGCGCTTTACTACTATTTCCATAACAAAGAAGAGATTGTGGTGGAGTGCTACCGGCGTGGAATTGCGGTGATTGAAGCGGGCCTGGGTGATGCGCTGGTCAGCCACGCCGCTGGCTTCGACAAGGTGAAGGCCTACGTGGAAGCATACGCAACTGCCGTCGTCCTGCATGAGTTTGGGCGCTGCGTCGCCATGCTGGACGATGGAGCACTTTCCGCGACCACGCGACGGGAAGTCCGCAGCTTGAAGCGCCGCATTGACGCGACGCTGCGGGGCTACATCGAAGAGGGAATGAAAGATGGCTCGATTGCAAACTGCAATGCGAAGATCGCCGCGTTTGCCATTGCCGGGGCCATCAACTGGATTGGAACGTGGTATCAGCCGGGCGGTCCGTTGAGTGCGGCTGAGATAGGCGAGCAATTTTCTTTGTTGCTTACCGAGGGACTGCATCGTCAGGTCGCGCGGGCCCCGGAACGTAAGGCCGCACAGGTAGATTTGTCGAAAACGGCAATGGTCGCTTTGGTCAGACCGAAGCCCGAGACACTGTCCAGGTCGCAGGCCAATGGAAAACATGACCGTGGTCATGTCGAATGATGACGGTTTCTGAAGCGTACCCAGCGTTCCCGGGACGAATCGCTGTGTTTGACTAATTGACCGATCGTTCAGTATTCTTCTCTCGTCGGAGGCATGTGTGTTGCGTGGCCGCATTTGCCTTCGATAATTTCTGCTGTCTTACGGGAGAGGGCCAATGGCATCGTTTACGAGCGCAGTGGCGCAGAGCGGCGACACTGTGTCGCGGAAAACTGCGGAAGCAGCTTATCCAATTCATCGTATTGCTGTTTTAGGCGCGGGAACGATGGGCGCGCGCATCGCGGCCCACATCGCCAATGCAGGATTTCCGGTGCTGCTGCTGGACATGGCGCCGCAGGGGCAGGCAGACAGAAATCTTCTAGTGACCCGGGCGCTGGATGCGCTGAAGAAATCGAAGCCCGCAGCTTTTGTCGATCCGTCGCTGGCATCGCACATTACAGTCGGCAATTTTGAAGATGACCTGGAGAAGTTGAAGGACTGCGACTGGATCATCGAAGCTGTTGCGGAAAATATGGAGATCAAGCGCAGCTTGCTTGCTAAGGTTGCGCAGCATTTGCGGCCCAACGCGATTGTGACCACCAATACCAGCGGATTGCCGGTCGCGCTGATCGCAAAAGACATGCCGGAAAGTTTCCGTCGCCAATGGTTCGGTACGCATTTTTTCAATCCGCCGCGCTACATGCGCTTGCTGGAAATCATCGCCACGCCGGAATCCGATCCTCTTGCAGTCGCTTCCATTGCAAATTTCGCAGAACTTCACCTGGGCAAAGCCGTTGTGTCCGCGCACGACACGCCCAACTTTATCGCCAATCGCATTGGTACGTTTGCCATGCTGAACACGTTTCGGACCATGCAGCAGATGGCGCTGAGCGTGGAAGAGGTCGATGTACTGACCGGTGCTGCTGTTGGCTGGCCAAAGACAGGGACTTTTCGACTTGCCGACATGGTTGGCATCGACGTGCTGGCCAGCGTGGCCCGCAACTTTGCCGCGAATGCGGCAGATGAGCGTTCGGATGTGAAGCTGCCCACAGCAATTGAGCAGATGCTGGAACGCAAGTGGCTAGGGGACAAAACAGGACAGGGATTTTACAAAAAAGAGCGTGGCGCGGACGGCAAGGAGGTCCGCCTGGTGCTCGACCCGAACACGCTTGAATACAAACCAACGGAGCGGCCAAAGATTGCGGAACTGGAGATGGCCAGGGGGAATGACTCCACACCAGAGCGCATTCGAACGTTGCTGGCAGGCAATCCAGAGCGCGACAAAGCGGCGCGGTTTTATTGGCAGATACTGCCGGAACTTTGGGCTTACGCGGCCAATCGCATTGGAGAGGTTGCCGATAACATCGTGGATATGGATCGCGCCATGAAGGCAGGCTTCAATTGGGAGCTGGGTCCATTTGAGATGTGGGACGCAGCCGGTGTGATTGAAACGGTTGAGAAAATGCGCGCGCGTGGACAGGCCATTCCGAACGCAGTGGAGAATCTGATCGCTTCCGGCGGCACTTCCTGGTATCGCAATCAGGGAGCGGAGTTTTTCGATCTGAACTCCGGCGCTTATGTCGCGGTGCAAGAAACTCGCGGCATGACGACGCTGACGAAGATCAAGCGGTCGCATGGCGTCGTTGACAAGAGCGTGGGCGCTTCGCTGGTGGATTTGGGCGACGGCATTGCGTGTATCGAGTTCCACTCCAAAATGAACGCGCTCGGCGAAGACATCGTCAGGTTCGTTCAGCGGACCTTGAGGCCCGGCAGCGATGCAGTGCGCAACTTTGAAGGGTTTGTCATCACCAGCGACGCCATAAATTTTTCTGTCGGCGCGAACCTGATGCAGGTGCTGCTCGCCATTCAGGATGAAGAGTGGGACGAGATCGGCCTGTACATCCGAGAATTCCAGGGCATGACGCAGGCGATAAAATTTTGCCCGCGCCCCGTCGTGGCTGCTCCTTTTGGAATGTGTCTGGGCGGCGGCACGGAGGTTGCGCTGCATGCGGCGGCGCGTCAGTCGCACATGGAACTGTACATGGGACTGGTCGAAACAGGAGTCGGCTTGTTGCCCGCGGGCGGGGGATGCAAAGAAATGATGCTACGCGCCATTGAAGCGGCCAACGCGGTGCGGGCCGATCTGCGCGGTGAATCCGTCGAAGTGAACGAGACGATCAAGAACGTTTTCGAGACCATCGCAATGGCTAAGGTCTCCACGTCGGCTGCGGAGGCGCGGAAACTTCGCTTCCTGTGCGACTCGGATGGCATCATCATGAACCGCGAACGCGTCGTAACGGATGCCAAGTCCGAAGCGCGCAGGCTTGCAGATACAGGGTATGCGCCGCCGCTGTCGCGCATGGACATTCCTGCTCCAGGGGAAGCAATTCTGGCAACGCTGCGGCTGGGCATCCACATGATGCGTGAGGCGGAGTACATCAGCGACCACGATGTGAAGATCGCCCGGCATGTTGCGAATGTGCTGTGCGGTGGGGCCGTTACGCCCGGTACTTTGGTTGGCGAGCAGTATTTGCTGGACCTGGAGCGTGAAGGATTTCTCTCGCTTTGCGGAGAGCGTAAGACCGCCGAGCGTATCGGATTCACGCTCAAGACGGGCAAGCCACTGCGAAATTGAGAGGACCGTTATGAAGGAAGCATTCGTCGTCAGCGCCGTACGAACGGCGGTTGGAAAAGCGCCCAGGGGAACGCTCAATGCGACGCGTCC
>JAJYGR010000034.1 GCA_021790655.1 Acidobacteriota bacterium
CCCAATCGGAGGAGAACACACACTCGCCACCGACAGATTCAAAGGCAAGCCGCATGCCTCCTATGCCGCAGAACAGGTCAATAAACCTGAATGACATATATCCGTGCCCCTCAAAACTGCTCTCTAGATATCGATGTGACGAGTATTCCACATCTTAACTCCAACCGGGTGCCATGGTCTCAATTCAGAGACCTCGGATTCAAGGGCTGACTCCATCCTCTATGGTTCTATGCATACTCAAAAGCAAATTCCTTCGTACCTGCATATCCGCCATCGCACATTTCCATTCCTTCGGATTATTCGAGCAACCATCCTTACGCGCCGCAGAGCGCGATGTTTGACGCATGGCGCGACTCGCCTTAGTCTCAATCTAGAAGCTGCGGCCGTGCATTATTGATCCGACCTTTTCTGGAGTTAACTAATTTCCTCCCACTCTGGCCGCAAACAACGCGGCGAGGGTGGGGCACCCGGATACAACGCATAAGGGCCGGATCATGATCGGAATGGCTGGCTGCACACAATCCCGCCTGGAGGCATCGCCATGCTGTTTACCGTTGCCGAGCTGGAGCAACAGGCTATCGATTTTGACGAATCGCTCGTTCCTGGAAGCATTGATTTTGTAGACGACATGCGGCAGGTGGGCGTATTGCACACCGCCGGGCGCGCCGACTTGTTGAAGGAACACCGCGGCCCGAAGGACATTGTCCCGGACATACGCATTCGCGCCGGGTTGCAAACGCGGATGGAAGTTCCCTGCGCACGCTGTCTGGAGCCGGTGGAAGAGGCGCTGGATACCAGTTTCGACCTGATTTTTCGGCCCGCAGGCGCGGACGCGGACGCTGCGGACCACGCCATTACGACATCGGAGACCGAAATCGGCTACTATGAAGGAGACGGTTTATTGCTTGAAGATGTGCTGCGCGAGCAGGTCCTTCTGGCGCTTCCGGCCAAGGTGCTTTGCAAGGAAGACTGCAAGGGGCTGTGCGCGGAGTGTGGCCGGAACCGCAATACGGATCCCTGCAATTGCGCGACGACTTCGGCAGACCCGCGCTGGGCTGCGCTGGAAGCAATCAAGCTGGAAACGATTCGCAGCCGAGTAAAGCCATAATTTTAAGATTCGCACCCGCAGATGCTTTGTACTTTCTGAATGTTCCGCCACTCCAAGTGGCGTGGGATGCGAAAGACAAAGACTGACGGGGAAAGGAAAATTTCCATGCCCAATCCGAAGCGCCGCCATTCCAAGCAGCGCACCGCAAAACGCCGTTCCCACGATGGACTCACCAGCCAATCACTCTCCGAGTGCCCAAGTTGTCATGAGCGCAAACTGCCTCACCATGCCTGCCCCAAGTGCGGCACGTACAAAGGCCGCGAAGTCCTAGCTGTGAAGGAACAGAACTAGCCACGCCGCGCCCATGCTGATCGACATCGCACTGGACGCCATGGGCTCCGACAAAGCGCCTGAGCCGGAGATTCGTGGCGCGATCCTCGCCTGTCGACAATTGGAAGTACGCGTGCATCTGGTAGGCCCAGAACGCACCCTGCGTCCGCTGCTGGCGAAGCAGATGCATCGCGCGGGTTTGCGTCATCTCCCCATAAAAATCGTCCAGGCCAGCGAGTGTATCGGCATGGACGAAAAGGCAGTGCAGGCCGTCCGTTCCAAGCGCGACTCCTCCATGCGGGTCGGACTGAAGATGGTGCGCGAGGGCGCGGTGGCTGGCTTTATGACTGCGGGAAATACCGGCGCAGCCATGGCGACCGCGAAGATGGTGCTCGGCGCGTTGCCGGGTGTGGACCGTCCGGCGCTGGTTGCGATTCTGCCCACCAGCACAGGGAAGCCGTGTGTGCTGCTGGATGTCGGCGCCAATGTCGATTGCAAGCCGAAAAATCTGGAGCAATTTGCCGTGATGGGCGAAATGTATGCCCGCGCCGTGCTGAAGATTGAGCGACCCCGAGTAGGACTGCTTTCCATTGGCGAAGAAGAAAGCAAGGGCAACGATCTGACCCGCGAGTCCTTCCCGCTGCTTAAGCAGTTGCCGATCAATTTTCTCGGCAATGTCGAAGGTCGCGACATCTACAACGGCAATGCGGACGTGATTGTCTGCGATGGTTTCATCGGCAACGTGGCGCTGAAGACCTCCGAAGGGCTGGCGCGTCTGGTGCGCGACTCACTCCGGGAATCGCTCACTTCGACCGTGACCGCGCAGGTAGGCGCGTTGCTCTCGCGCAAGGCATTCAATGACTTCAAAAAACGCCTCGACCACTCCGAGTATGGGGGCGCGCCGCTGCTGGGAGTGCGCGGCGTCTGCATCGTGGGCCATGGTTCCTCGAACGATGTTGCCATCATGAACGGCATTCGCGTTGCTGCCGAATTTGCCCAGGCTGGCGTGAATGCTCGCATCGAACAAAGCATGCTGGTTGCAGACACGCCTGTTTCCAATTATTGATCCAGCACTCTTGGAATGGACCAATTTTCTCCCATCCTGGCCGCAAACAACGCGGCGATGATGTGGAACCCGCAGAATGTCGATTGCGCTTGCATTCGTCTCTTTTCTTCGCTTGAATAAGTCTTTGCTATGGACACGCCTTCGACAACTTTTCTTTCAGCGAAAAAAATTGCATTTCTCTTTCCCGGCCAGGGGTCGCAGGCGGTAGGCATGGGCCGCGAACTGCATGATCGTTTTCCCGTTGCGCGCGCCGTGTTTGAAGAAGCCGATGCGGAGCTGGGCTTCTCGATCTCGCGACTTTGTTTTGAAGGCCCGGAAGAACAGTTGAAGCTTACGGAAAATACTCAGCCTGCTATTCTGACGGTCGCGGTTGCAGCGATGCGTGTGCTGGCGGAGCGTGGAGTTCACTGCGAGATGGCGGCAGGGCACTCGCTTGGGGAATATGCGGCGCACGTGGCTGCGGGTACGGTGTCATTTACGGAAGCGGTGCGCGTGGTTAGGAATCGCGGGCGCTATATGCAGCAGGCTGTGCCAGCGGGCGCTGGGGCCATGGCGGCCATACTCGGCATGTCGGCGGCTTCGATTGTCGAGGTATGTTCGGTCGCCGCGCAGCAGACTGGCGGCGTGGTAGCGGCGGCGAACATGAACTCCCCGGAGCAGACGGTAATTTCTGGAGCTACGACAGCCGTGGAGTTGGCCGCAGCGCTCTGTAAAGAACGAGGCGCGAAGCGCACGGTAATACTTCCGGTGAGCGCGCCATTCCATTGCGCGTTGATGCAGCCTGCACAAGACAGTCTGGCAGAGGACCTGAAGCGACTCGATTTTCATGATCCAAAATTTCCTGTTGTTTCAAACGTCGATGCAATGTGGATCGGTCTTGGTGAGAGCGCGCGCGACGGATTGATGCGCCAGGTCACGGGCGCAGTCCGATGGGTGGAGTGCGAGCAGAAATTGATTGCCCGGGGAGCGACGCATTTTGTCGAAGTTGGCCCGGGTAAGGTGCTGTGCGGTTTGATGCGGCAGCTTGACCGAAGCCAGACCTGCCTGAACGTGGAAGATATCGCGAGTCTGGACAAAACACTGGCTGCGCTGGGAGTATAAAGAGCGCTATAGTACCTTTGCTCGTGCTTTACGTTGGGAATTGAGGACTCCCATCCTTTGCGATGAAGCTGCAAAGGATGTCACCCGCTGTATAGCAACTGCGATCGGCGAAAAATGATCGCGGCTTCAAACGCCTCGAACACCAGCTACAACGCCAATGGAGGAGAATGCCATGGTCATAGCGGAAGCGCAAGGAACGCAAAAGAAGCTGACGAGACTTCTGGGAATGCGGGCTGCACTTGTGTGGATCGCACTTCTGTCACTGGGTACCAGCGTGCCGATGTTTGCCGGTAAGAAGCAGGAGAAGACCGTCACCACGGCGGATGGGCGTCCGATCCGCAAAGTGTTCATTCGGACCGCTGCTGCCGATACGGCGACGACAGTTGCTGCGGCGCTGACGCAGGATACATGCCTGACCACAGTCAACCGGGAAAATCAGGCAGACGCCGTGCTTGATGTAGGGATTACGTTGTCGGGAGTCGGTGGCGGAATGCCCATGCCGACCGTGTTTGTCCCGTCTTCCA
>JAJYGR010000333.1:0-11153 GCA_021790655.1 Acidobacteriota bacterium
CCGTTCCATCCAGAAACATGCACGCAGCACGAATACAGCGGAACGGCCTCGATGGCCAATGGTGATCCTGAAGAGCCCGAAAGGCTGGACCGGCCCGAAGGAGTTAGATGGGCACAAAGTGGAGGGGTTCTGGCGCGCGCACCAGGTTCCGATCCTCGATGTAACTACCAATCCTGCACACCTGCGCTTGCTGGAAGAGTGGATGCGCAGCTACAAACCGGAGGAACTGTTTGATGGGAGCGGCAAGCTGGTTCCCGAATTGAAGGAGTTAGCGCCGCAAGGCAATCGCCGCCTAAGTGCGAACCCTAACGCGAACGGTGGGCTTCTGCGCAGAGCGCTGAGACTGCCTGATTTTCGCGACTTCAGCGTCACGGTGACGAAACCTGGAACGTCCGAAGTTCCTCCCACTGAAATTCTTGCTCATTTTCTTGCAGAAACCATGCGAAGGAATATGGACAGTTTTCGCGTCTTCGGGCCGGACGAAACAGCCTCGAACCGGCTACAGGCAATCTACGAGGCCAGCAAAAAAACATGGCTTGCAGAATTCAAGCCCGAAGACCAGGATGGGGGCGAACTCTCCCCGGATGGACGAGTCATGGAAATGCTCAGCGAGACCACGCTGGAAGGCTGGTTCGAGGGGTACGTGCTGACCGGACGGCACGGGTTGTTCTCTACCTATGAATCCTTCGTGCATGTGATTGACTCCATGTTCAATCAACATGCCAAGTGGTTGGAGAAGTCGAAGCTGGAGGTGAAGTGGCGCGCTCCCATTTCTTCGCTCAACCTATTGATCACCTCGCTGGTCTGGCGCCAGGACCACAACGGCTTCACGCATCAGGACCCCGGCTTTCTGGATGTTGTCACCAATAAGAGCGCGGAGGTCACGCGCATCTATTTGCCACCCGACGCCAATTGTCTACTGAGCGTTGCGGATCATTGTTTGCGCAGTACCGATTACATCAACGTGATCGTGGCCGACAAGCAGCCTCACCTGCAGTACCTCGATATAGATACAGCCGTCCGGCATTGCACCAAGGGGATCGGCATCTGGAACTGGGCCAGCAACGATCAGGGAGAAGATCCGGACGTGGTGATGGCCTGCGCCGGAGACATTGCGACCATGGAGTCTCTCGCTGCGGTGGCCATCCTGCGCGAACGGTTCCCCGATCTGAAAGTCCGCTTCGTCAACGTGGTCGATCTATTCAAACTGGAGCCGGACACGGAACATCCGCACGGGCTGTCCGACCGGGATTTCGATTCCCTGTTTACCCAGAACAAACCGGTCATCTTCAACTTCCATGGCTATCCATCGCTGATCCATAAGCTCACCTATAGAAGGACCAACCATGAGAACATTCATGTGCGCGGCTACAAAGAAAAAGGAAACATCAATACTCCTCTGGAACTCGCCATTCTCAATCAGGTCGACCGGTTCAACTTGTCGATCGATGCGATTGACCGTGTGCCAAAACTTCGCGCGGCTGGCGCCCATACCAAGGAGTGGCTGAAAGACCAGATTACCGACGCTATTCGCTATGCCCATGAAAATGGGATCGACCGGGAGGACATTCGCGATTGGAAGTGGCCATTCTGATGGAAGCCTCTTCGTGACGCGGCGCTTGCCGATTCTCGTATTGAACGGCGGCTCCTCGTCGATCAAATTCTCCGTCTATGAATCGGCGGAGGCACTTACGTTGCTTTACGATGGCGAAGCAAGCGGCATTGGAACGCCGAAGGCGCGGCTTGATTTTCACGCCATCAACGATGAAGTGCGTCAACAACAAATATGTGAATCTACGCCACAAGAACTCGGCTCGTTCCGCAATGCCGTTCGGAAGATCGCAGCCATCCTGGACCAACCGGGTGTGCCAAGGCCATCGGCGATTGGCCATCGCGTGGTCCACTCCGGCCCGAAGCTGACCGCACACCAACGCATTACGCCTGAAGTGTTGGCCGATATCGAACAGGCAACTTCATTCGCGCCACTGCATGAGCCAATCGCACTCGAAATCATTCACCAAGCCATGCAGCGCTTTCCAGGCGTGGAAAATTACGCGTGCTTCGACACAATCTTTCACCAAAGCATGCCGGAGGTTGCGTCGACCTATCCTCTACCGAAGGAAATTCGCGAGCTAGGCGTCCGTCGCTATGGATTTCATGGCCTCTCCTGCGAGTCGATCCTTCGACAGTTCGAGGATGGGCGGGTTCCCGACCTATCTCCCTCAGCCAAGGTTCCAGGTCGTCTTATCATCGCTCATCTTGGCAGCGGGGCCAGTGTAACTGCCGTGCGCGATGGGAAATCCATCGACAACACCATGGGCCTGACGCCTTGCGGTGGAGTCCTCATGGGTACTCGTCCCGGAGATCTCGATCCAGGTCTGATCTTTTATTTATTGCGGATGCATGCGGATGGCGCGGCCAATCCAACGGACGCTATCGAGCAGATGCTGAACAAGCACTCAGGCATGCTTGCACTCTCTGGCCTTTCCAATGACATGCGCATATTGCGAGATGCCGCTGCCGACGGAAATTCGCAGGCTGCCCTTGCTGTCGAAGCGTTTGTTGTGAGTGTCAAAAAAGCAATAGGGGGTTTCATTGCACTGATGTATGGCGTGGACGCCATTGTCTTCACCGGCGGTATTGGCGAACATGACGCACTTACGCGTTCTCAAATCTGTGCTGGACTGGATGCGTTCGGCATCATCGTCGATCCAAAGAAAAACGAAGCTACGCAGCCTAGAACTCGACTTATCAGCCGACAAGTATCCAGCACTGCCGTCTATGTGCTTCCCGCAGAGGAAGATCGGATGATTGCTGCCCATGTTGCCAACATGCTCCACGCACACTGAACAGATGCAAGAGCGGCTACTTTGCCGCAATGAATCTATGCGTTTGCGAAATATCCGATATCATCCATCGGCGAATGAATGTAGAGAGGTGTATCCATATGTCGCAAATGTCGCAAGGACTTACCACTACAGAAGCAGAGCAGCGTCTTCAGAAGGACGGTCCCAACCAGGTGGCCGAAGAAAAGCGGAATCGACCCCTGCAATTTTTCAAAGAGTTTTGGGCACCGGTGCCATGGATGCTCGAAGCTACGGTCCTGCTGGAAATCATTCTCCGCAAGCGCATGGAGGCTGGAATCATTGCAGGGTTGCTGATTTTCAATGCTGTCCTGAGTTTCATTGAGGAAGGTCGCGCGCAGAATGCCCTCGCTTTATTGCGGAAGCGACTGGCCGTAACAGCCACAGTCCTGCGCGACGCAGCATGGAAGTCGATCCCTGCCGCAGGGATCGTTACTGGCGACTATGTCCGCTTATATATGGGTGACTTGGTTCCCGCGGATATCGCCATCCAAGAAGGAAATATCCTTGTCGACCAATCTGCTTTGACTGGTGAGTCGCAGGCAGTCGAAGCGACCCAGGGAAAGCCTGCTTATGCGGGATCACTCGTAAAACGCGGTCAGGCAAGTGGAGATGTAACAGCCACCGGCAGCAAAACTTATTTTGGGAAGACTGCGGAGTTAGTGCGTACGGCCAAGACGGTAAGCCATTTACAGAGCATGATCTTTACGGTCGTCAAATATCTGCTCGTCATGGATGGCGTCCTGGTAGTGGTCCTGCTTGGGTACGCTTTTTTCGCTCATCTCCCATGGAGCGACACGCTTCCCTTTCTTCTGATTCTTCTGGTTGCCTCTGTTCCAGTCGCGCTTCCTGCTACCTTCACCCTGGCCACGGGCCTGGGAGCGTTGGAGCTGGCACATCAGGGAGTGCTGGTCACGCATTTGTCCGCGATTGAGGAAGCAGCGGCCATGGATGTCCTCTGCACCGACAAGACCGGCACGATCACGCAAAATCTACAGACACTGGCTGCGGTGCAAGCCTATCCTCCCTGCACCGAGGAAGAATTATTGCAGAATGCTGCCTGCGCCAGCGACGATACTACACAGGATCCCATCGATCTCGCTGTCTTTGCTTATATGAAGGCAAAAGGGTTTCATGCTTTTCCTGAACAGCGCGCCAGTTACGTACCCTTTGAGCCAGCGACGAAATTATCGGAAGCGACGATCGCTCGCAACGGGCAAGAGATGCACGTATTGAAAGGGGCCCCGGCAGCAATTGCCGCACGAGCGCCCGGTGGCCAGGACATCACCAAGGACGTCGACAAACTGGCCAGTGAAGGGTCTCGCGTACTCGCAGTCGCGGCAGGCACGAAAGATGCTCTTCGTCTCATAGGATTGCTTGCACTGCAAGATCCGCCTCGAAAAGATTCCAGGGAATTGGTGCAAAGATTGGAACAGCTAAAAGTGCGGGTCGTGATGGTAACAGGCGATGGAGTGACCACGGCACGCGCCGTGGCCGCGCAAGTTGGCATCGCAGGCGACGCATGTTCGGCGGAGGAACTTCATGGTAACAAGAAATCTAACATCGACCGATGCGGAGTATTTGCCGGGGTGTTCCCACAGGACAAATTCGATTTGGTAAAGCGTTTCCAGAAGTCCGGACATGTGGTGGGCATGACAGGAGACGGGGTCAACGATGCTCCTGCTTTGAAGCAGGCGGAAGTGGGTATTGCGGTGTCCAGTGCGACAGATGTCGCCAAAGCTTCCGCGAGTGTCGTCCTCACCAATCCTGGGCTCATGAATGCTGTCTCGGCCGTAGAAACCAGCAGACGAATCTACCAGCGCATGCTCACGTATACGTTGAATAAAATCGTTAAGACCGTACAGATTGCGCTCTTTCTAACCATCGGAGTGATTCTGACGCGCGAATTTATCATTACTCCCCTGTTGATCGTTTTCCTGCTCTTTGCAAACGACTTTATGACCATGTCCATTGCGACCGATAACGTATCGTTTTCACCCAAACCGGACCGCTGGAACATTCGCGTTTTAATGTTGCTTGGAATGATGCTGGGTGGCCTTCTGCTGGTTCTGTCCTTCGGGCTTTTTTACTATGGCCGCAATGTTCTTGGCCTTCCATTACCGCAGCTTCAAACCTTGGTGTTCATCATGCTAGTCTTCACCGGCCAGGGCATGATCTATCTGATCCGCGAGCGCAGGCACTTTTGGCATTCCGCACCCAGTAAATGGATGCTCCTCGGTTCACTCGTCGACGTTGTCCTGGTATCTTCTTTTGCAATGAAAGGAATCCTGATGGCCCCTTTATCACCGGTCGTCGTAGGTATTACAATGCTCGCATCGGCAATCTATCTGATCGCAATCGACTTCATCAAAGTTCCAATGTTCGCCAAGTGGCTGGTCGGCGCATAAGGCATTCTGCCAAATCGATTACTCCGATTCCATCCCGCCTTGAGCGTTGAATAGGCCGTGTAAAACTCAAGAATTCAAGATAGAGCGGGCCGGTAAATGAGTCATTTCACTCCCGCTTTCTGGGAATTTTCAATACGTGATGAGTATCACAATGATCCGTATGGAGCATCACTGATGGAGCTTCAATGTCGGTTCAGCTTTGTACCAGGAGAGAACGCGGGTAAAGGAGCTGGCAATGAAACAGACAGGCCATGCAGATGTTCCTGTGGAGCGAGGAGAATCGACAGCTATCTTTAGAAAACTCCTGGTTGCCGTCGACTTTTCCAAGTCTTCGACAGCCGCTCTCGCGTATGCGGAGGACCTGGCCAGGCTTTACGCGTCGGAATTGGTTCTGACGCATGTGGCGAGTTCCGTGAGTGCCTCCTCCCCGGATGCTGGGGCCCTATATATCGCACCGGAGATCGGGCAGGCCATGGCAGAGGACTTAGACCGGTTGGCAAACCAACTTATGCAGCGGGGAATCAAGAGCAGGACAATCCTTGGCGAAGGATTGGTGGCCGACGTGTTGGAAGAAATTGTCCAACAAGAGAAGCCCGACTTGCTGATAGTCGGTACACATGGAGCTCACGGACTGGAAAGGTTAATTCTTGGTTCAACTGCAGAAGCGATTCTGCGTAAAGTGTCGTGTCCTGTTTTAATCATCGGGCCAGGATGCACGAAGATCACGCGGAAAACCCTTGCATTGCAAACCATTCTCTACGCGACGGTTCTACAGCATCCGTCCGAGGCCGCCCTTCGATATGCGGCTTCCTTGGCGCGTGCCCTGCACGCTCATGTCGAGATGGTCCATGCGGTCGATGAGATCCACGAGATGTCGAGACGGGAAGTGGACATCGAATTGCAATCTCAGACAGACATGATGGCCGATGCATTGAAAGGTTCAGACGGTAAGGCAAGCGCGCATCGTGTCTATGGGGAACCTGTAGAAGCGATCGTACATTGGGCCATCAAGATCAAGGCGGACTTAATTGTGCTGGGTGTCGAACGAGGCAGGCCGCTCGCCTCCTTTCTGCCAGCAGGAATCGCCTATCGCATGATTTGCTCTGCTCCATGCCCGGTCATTACATTGAAGAAGGACGGACCAGCGCATCGCGGATAAGGCAAACCTACAAGGGAGAACTGCATATGGTCAGAGAAGCGAAAGTCCACACGACCGTCTTGATCGTTCAAGGGGTATTGATGATCGGCCTTGGCCTCGCACTTTTTTGGGTGAGTTCTACTATGACCAACATCTTGTTCGAGGCGGCAGGATGCATCGTTGCGGTGTTGCTTACGGCAGCATGTCTATTGCTAGTTGGCGTCGTCGACTGTATTGCGGGATTGACGATTCGTAAAGGGCATCGCCGTGAACTGCACTTCTATCTTTTCTTTGGAGCGACCTCGATGATCGCTGGCTTGTTCTTCTGGTTCAGCCCATGGGGTTCGGTGCAGATATTGGCAGTGCTGGCCGGTCTTCAGGGTCTGTTCTGGGGGGTCTGGGATTTGCGCTTTGCTTCCCATCTGAAAGATCATCCGCGGGAAAGAAGGGCACTGCGCATAATGGGAGGTATCACGCTTGCATTGGGCCTCCTGTTGGTTGCGGCAATGGAATTAAGTAGCCGGGGTGCGCTATTACTGCTGGCAACTTATTTCACGTATATTGGCATCCATATTTTGATGATCGGTTTGTACATCTACCATCCATGGAAGAACATTTCCCATCCGGGGAAGTCCGTCATCCCCAAGACTGTTTTCAACCACTTGTCGTAAACTTCCAGAATTTACTGGATGGTAGCTATTGTTTGACTCCGGTATCCCCTACAGGGTGTGGCCTCGGATTGCACCTGCGGCATCGCGCTCGCGCGTGGCGGCCAGAGCGGAGTAAGCCCGCCATTCGCGCTCGCAATGCCCTTGTGTTTGAATTGCTTGAAGCCAGCGCACTCTGCGTCAACCAGACACAAATGTATTTGCAGCATCAGGTAAAGATGATCTGCGCGCCTGCCGCCTTCTCATAAAACTGGCCTACTGAGATGATCCCGTCCAATTCAGAAATGAAATCCTCGCGCTTCAAATGGTACATATCCACCGTTGCCCGGCAAGCATACAACTCCCCTCCGGAGTCGTGAATCATGGTGAGAAACTCACGGACCGGGGGAATATCTATTTTTTCCATTTCTTTCTTCATCATCATCGTGGCAAAGGCGGACATTCCCGGCAGCGCGCCAATCAGGGTCGGCATGTGCATGCCAGGATTGCCTACCGTTGCGACCTTGAGATTGTCCATGCGTTTATTGAGGACCGCTTCCAGACCGAAGAAGGTGAAGAACAGGGAGGCTTCCATGCCTTCCATGCGCGCGCCGTTGGCCATAATAAGGCCTGGATACACTCCATCGAGCGATCCCTTGGATATGACGATGGATACCTTCTGAATTGGTTGAAATGCTGTTTCATCTGTCATTGCTTTGTCCTTTCTGTTCAGATGCATCCCACTGGCTTGGGTAGTCCTGCGATTTTGGCTGCACGCTTTGCAGGTCCCTTAGGAAAAAGTTGATACAACGTCTTTGTATCGACGCCGCTTTCCTTGGTCAGTCTGCGGATGGAAGGAGCGCTCCCTTCCTTCTCAGAGACCTTTCTCATATAGTTGATAATGGTCCAATGCTGGCTGGTCAAATTAGGGATGCCCTCTTGCTTGGCCAGTTCTCGGGCAACATCTTCGTTCCAGTCGCTTCGGTTGGCAAGGTTCCCATCTGCATCGACAGCAAGTTGTTTTCCAAGTATGTTTATGGTTCCCATAGTTCACCTCTCTTGTGTGAGTCTCGGTTGTTCATTCCGTTTGATGGATGCCGTGCTGCGCGCGCCCACCACCTTCAGGAACTCGACAAGAATGCCGATTCCCCGGCGAGCGTCCGTTGAATTCAGCTCGCGCGCAATCTGGAAGATGGACTTATCGACATCCATGGTCGCTTGTACTCTTCCAAAGCCGTGGATGATCGACTCCAGCGCTTGCAGTACTTCCGGATGAGTGAGTTCGCGCATAAAGCTGACCAGATATGGAACGCCGGCCTCGATCTGTTTCATGTCTTCAGCAGAATGCGACTGCACCAGCGTATCTGCTATTCTGGCCACGGTCGCGGCTGCGTTGAAATATCCCCGCTCCTGTAGGGACTGGAACTCCACAAGCGCCTGCCGATAAAGGTCCCGAGTCACAGGCTGTAGGTCCTTCAAGAAATCCGTTGCGCTTTCGAGTTGCTGCAACGCGACGGTCAAAAGGTTTGCATTGCTGAGTCCAACCTTGAAAAGTTGCACGATGTCCTCGGGACGGAGTTCGATGGTGCTACAGACGCCGGTGGCCTCCTTGTAGGCGTCCTTGGCTACGAGCATTAAATCAGCTAACAAATCTTCCGATGCGTTTCTATCCTGCTTGATATGCTCCAGCTCCTGCACGATCAGATCGAGCTTGCGATGGATTTCCGTGATCTGCTCTTCAACAGTTATGGTTGCCATGTCACACTCTCTTTCCTGCCATGGACATTGCCGATCCCATAGGCAATTTGAGACCGCGCAACAGTACGTTCCAGTACACCCAACGGAACATAAGCTTGCCGTAGTGGTTCATGCTGCTTTCTTTCAGTAGTGAAAGCGGTCCAACGCCAGGCAACGGAAATTCTCCAGGCAGTGGCTCGGTCTCATAATTGAAATCGATCAACAGCCCTTTTCCAAAGCCCGATTCAATGAAGCAGTTTGTGTGGCCATCGAAATGGGCAGGCATGGGACGCTTTTCAATATGTTCCAGGAAGTTTTCAAAAAGGACCTCGGATTGAAAATGCACCACCGAACCGGCCTTTGAACTTGGCAGGTCCGTGGCATCGCCGATCACGAATATATTGTCATGTCCTTTCGCCAGCAGCGTTTCCTTGTCGGTGGGCACGTAGTTCAGTTCATTGCCCAGACCACTCCGGCCAATACATGGGTCTCCCATATTGGTGGGCACAGAGACCAGCAGATCGTACCCGACCTCCGTGTCATCCCATGCGACAAGTTTTTTCTCCTTGCTGTCCACTCGGGCAAGATCGAAGTCTGGCGTGACCTCAATCTTTTTCCTCTCAAGGAACTCTCCAAGGATCTGCGATGCTTTCGGCTTGGTGAATGCTCCAGAGAGTGGAGTGACCAAACGAAGTTCCACCTTGTCGCGGATTCCTTTTTCGGTGAAATATGCATCGGCTAGAAACAAAAATTCCAGTGGGGCCACGGGGCACTTGATCGGCATCTCAACGGGGTTCACAACCAGTTTTCCGCCCTCCCATCCCTTGAGGAACTTGGATAACTGATCTGCACCCTCCGGCGTGTAAAAGTCGAACTTGCTTTTTCTCCACTCATCATCCACCAGGCCTTCGTTCTGTTCGGGATGTATGTCTGCTCCGGTGGCGATGATGAGGTAGTCGTACGGCAGTATGGATTGGTCGCTGAGGACGACTTTGTTCTTGTCTGCCTCAATGCGGTCGATGGAAGAGATGACCAACTTGACGCCCGCAGGCAAGTACTGACGCCGTGGCTTCACAACGTCCCGCATCGTGTACGTCCCGAACGGGACAAGGAGAAAACCTGGCTGGTAATAATGTTTCTCCGAGTTGTCCACGATGGTCACTTGCCACTCCCGCGCATCCAGAACTGGCGCAAGCTTGTTGGCCATCATAGTTCCGCCGGTTCCACCACCAAGTATCAATAGATGTTTCATCGGTTCATCTCCCTTTCTTCCAACGCCGGTCTGAATATATAGTTCCCGGTTTCTATATCGAAAAACTTTTGGCCAGCCCGACCGTTACAGAAGTTTCCGACAATCCGACCGTGACGGACCTTCTGGAAAATTCAGAAGACGATGACCTTATCGGCTTCCTGTGTCCAGATGCTCAACTCGCTCATCGTGCTCCGGTGGGCGCCTTCTATGACCGCTTCGGGTTTGATGCCTCGTGCATCCATGCAACTCCCGCAAACCCCGATCCTGCTGTGCTTCGATACAAGGAGTTTCAACATTCGTTCGATGTTGTAATACCCATTGGGCGTCGTTTGCCCCGCAACACCACAGGACGCGGCATCCCCGATCAGAAACACGCTGACTGTATTTTTCTCATCTTTGGCCAGTTCGTTTGCTAGGCGAAGGCCATTGTAACTACGCTCGGTACCGTAGGGAGGGTCATTGAGAATAATAAGGTAGTTCATCCGTTCTCCTTTCGTGTAGTAACAATGCCTCTTATTACCTGTCCACTATAATGCATAGTCTGGCCATTTCTTTTTTAGTTCCGTGATGGCCAACACACTTCTTGGTATCGGATCGGGAGCCAATGGGACGATTTTCTGTGTTTTCATCATTTCTCGAACTGGGCATTTCACATCGAAAAACTGCCTCCTGGCTTTTTCTCCCACATCATGAGGACGTCAGCGTAAACCCAGGCCACAATGCGCCGCGCGAGCAGGATTCTTGCTTGTATCGAGCAATTTCTTCTTTTCGCCCCAGTAGCTCAAAAGTAGTACCCAATCTGGATGCCGATCGAGTTTTCCGACATGGATGCGTTAGTCGCCTGCAGGGGCAGTCCAAAAAGAGTGCCGTCGGTGACGGTGTTCTTGAAGGTATGCATCAGGGCCTCCGTCAAGCTCCATCGCATCGGCAGTTTCTGGGTTGCACCAACGGTGACTGCGGTGGTCACGATGGCCGGCATAATTAGGTTGGCCGGCATGTCAGTGGACTTGATTGGATTGCCCCCATACGCATAGCCCGCCCGTAGCTGCCACTTTTTGTTCACGTCATACTGGGTGCCCAGGTTGGCGACCCATTCATTCTGCCAGT
>JAJYGR010000333.1:11163-18904 GCA_021790655.1 Acidobacteriota bacterium
CCCAGGGGCCATGGACCGTGAACTGATTCATGGTCGCGTGCCAGTTGATCCACTGCCCTTCCACGCTGACCAGCCACTTGGGTACGGGGTGTAGAGCGGCGCCAAAGGCCACTTGCTGCGGATAATTCAGGCGCGCGCTATACGTTCCTTCGCCGCCCTGAACACCGACAGGCTGTATACCCTTGGAGGTCATCGTGACCCCTGTGGGTACAAACTCCTGGTTCTCCTGCCAGAACAGGTTGGTGAACTTCATCTCGGACTTGTAGGACGCGCCCAGGGTGACCTTCTTGTTCACCTTATACATGCCACCTAGCGTGGCCCCTACGCCATAGGCCCAGGTTGGACTGGTGAGGTCGAAACCTTGCCCCCCAAAGGTCTGGTCGAAGGAGACCTGCTCGGCGGCGACATCCAGAGCGATGCCAACGCTGAACTTGTCATCCAGCTTGAAAGCCACAGCCGGCGCCATTTGCATAAAGTCGATGCTGCTGAATGCCTGAATGGTTCCCAGTGGGGTATTGGGTTGCAGATAATTCACCCCCAGTCCGGAAGTGCCGAAGATGCCGCCACCAAAATAGAGGTTCGGACGAAAGGCCGGTGCCGACCAGCCAAGGGCTGGGATGGCATAGACGTTCGTGTGGCTCCCTACATCTCCGAAACCGAAGTTCGTGCGCCGCTCAGGATTGAATATCTCCCCCGAAAAGGCAGTTTGTGCCGGGATCCAAGCCATGCCTGCAGGGTTGTTGATGGCGATCATGGGATCGCAGGGTGCGGCGACCACGGCCCCGCCCATACCCATCGAGCATTGCCCAACCCCGATCAATTGATACCCGTTCGTGGCCCACGACATGGTCGGCCATCCCAATATGACCGCAATCGTAAAGACGCAAAGTAAGACTTTTGTCTCCAGCTTCTCCAACCGGGCTATCCATGTTCCTCTCATTGTTTCCCTTTCTGTATTCTCAAGTTTCCGACTGTAAGAAAATCAAGCAATCTCCGATCGAGTCGATATAAGCTCCAGTGCCGCACTGAATGCGAAAACGCCCCACCGACAAGGGTGAAAGCTTCTGTCAAGAAGAAACGATCTATCCACTGCGATGACCAACGCTCGACTGTACGATGGATTCCATGGCAAAGCTGTGATCTCCATCATGCGCTGCTGTGAGGGCCTTCAAACTGTTATTTAAGGGCCGCAGCGGCCACTTTTACTCTATGTCGCAGCTACAGTACAGCATTCATCGTTTCCAGTGTGGCCGAGAGATGGAAGGCATGGAATGACCCAGAGAGCGATCGGCTCATGCCTTCGCTCGTACCGACCTACGGTTTTGCGCATCACAGCGTATACCCAATGGAAGTGGTAGTATTCTCTGTTTCTCGCTTTCAAGTAATTAGGAGGGTGCCATGTTAAAGTTCGGCCTCATCGTAGCAGCGCTCGCGTTCTGCGCAAATGCGGCATGGGTGCAGCAGGAACCAACTCCATCCCAAGCTGCTTCATCTGCCGCGCACGTTGTTTCCTCCACCCAAACACAGCAGAAAAATCCAGTGAAGCCGACGCATGAAACCATCGCCCGCGCCAGGATTATCTATGGCTATGACTGCGTCGCTTGCCATGGGGTGAAAGGGGATGGCAAAGGCGATTTGGCCAAAGACATGGCACTGACGATGCCTGACTTCACCGATCCAGCCACCTTGAAAAACAAGACGGACGAAGAGCTTTTTAACTCCATCAAGGATGGAAAAGGGAAGATGCCTGCGGAAGGAGACCGAGCAAAAAACGAAGAATTGCGGGGCTTGGTTCTCTATTGTCGTTCCTTTGCGCAGAAGACTGTTCCTGCCCAAGGGACAACCGCCAAATAGCTCGGGGCCAACCATTCCAGAATTAGCGCCGGGCCATAGGGCCGACGCGGAAGTCGGTCCATCGGGAAAAAGAATGCTCGGCTCGTGCATCAGCGCCCATGCCATACGGTCTTTTCTGCGCCGGTTTTCCAGACCATAGGCCGCAGCCAAGAAGGACAGACCTTCGATTCATTCAATACATCTTGTATATCGCGATCTCACTCCCGTGCGATATACAAGTCTTGCGCTCCCAAGCACGCAAGGGAACGTCCTACTTTCCGCTCAAATACTGAAAAGGTAGGTGCGTTATGTATGCCAATATTGCGCCTGAAATCCAGGTGTATGTCGCGGTTCTCGCCCAGGAAGGCAGCTTTCTCAGGGCTGCCAGGAACTCCATACTTCTCAACCCTTTCTCACCCGACGCATTGCGTTCTTAGAAAAATCGATCGGCGCGAAGCTGTTCGACAGAACTTCCCGCCGGCTGGAACTGACCGCCGCTGGAAAGCTTTTTGTTCCAGAAGCGATCGCCTCGCTCAACCATGCCGAGCGTGCCTGGGACCTGGCGCGATATCAGGCAAGGATGAAAAGTGGTCCGCTTTGTATTGGGTATTCTCCGTATATCCATAGTTCGTTATTGCCGGTCCCCCATCATCCGGATTTCTCGAAGATGGAAGCACCTCGCGTCCTCCTGGAAGGCACGTACACCACAGAGTTGGTGCGCCGCGTATTGCACGGGGATTTACATGTGGGGCTCGGAATTCTGCCCATCACGGATCGCGACCTCTGGGTGAAGGCAATCGCTCAGGAGCCTTTGTATCTTTGTATCCTGAAGAACCATGGCCTGGCGCAGAAGGCCACCGTCAATGCAAAAGACATGCACGCGGTGCCGTCCGCGAGGGCGGCGTCGAAGCGTTGACAGGGGAAGGTGCGGGCCGGGTATTCAGCCGCGAAAGAATCACTCTCCGGGACGCCGACGCTGTAGGAGGAAGCGGAAGGCACCATCGGATGCACCGCAATCGCGAGGCGCAATCGAGTCCCGCGCGGTAACAGACCCCGAGCACGTATCGAAACACCTCGCGCGGGAACCGGGAGGTCCCGCGTTCTCCCAGGGCGGAAGATGCCCTGGGACGCATCGGGAAGTCTGAGGACGTACGCCGATGATGAACGAACGCGGGAAGTCGGACAGACCTGTAGTACCTGCGAAGTCCTCGAACAATGTCAGGCAACTGGCGGCGGAGAGGGTGGAGGGAAGAGGTCTGACCAAGGGAAATCCGCAACAGCAAAACGCGTCCCGGACTCCGGGCCGGAACCGCCGCGCTCCCATGCGGGCTATCGCATGTATCCGCTCAGCGTCGTACTCCGCATTCGGTCCATCAAGAGTGCGCAAGAACTCGGTTTCTCGCTGAAAGAGATCAAAGAACTGCTCTCGCTGGCGGAGGATCGAACGACCGACTGTGCCGATGTGCGCGAGTTGGCCCGCACCAAGGTGGCCGAGATCTGCGAGAAGATCCAGACCCTCGAAGCGATGAAACGAGCATTGACAGTACTGGCTGAGACATGTCCCGGTACTGGTCCCGCAGCGAAATGTTCAATCGAAATCAAACTGCTGGATATGAAGCAGGAGAGCATTGCCAGGCGGGCACGGGAACTAGGCGTCAAACGCGTTCCAAGTGTCGTCATCGACGGTATCTTGGTGGATTGTTGCGCTGGAAGAATCAATGAGCAAACTCTGCGCAGTGCTGGAATAGGCAGCGCTCTTTAGCTAAACACAACGACTAGCGCCCGACTGCGAGGTTGGGCGCCGATTTTTCTCCTCGCTAATGCCGGTGCCCCGGATGGGACGCGTTATTCGCGGCTCAACTGAGAACGAATGTATGCTGCAGCGAGGGATGGGACCATCCCTCATCTCCCCGCACAAAACGCGGGATATGGGCGCCCAGACTCGGACACAATCCTCCGTCGGTAGAAGCCATGCTTCGGAGACCGCCCCGTGCCCCGCCGTTCGACGATTTGGCGAATCTGCTTGCCATGCATGACAATAATGGAATGCATCGCAAACATTTGCTGCGGCAGCCCCATTGGGGCCTGCTTATATTTGCAGCGGGAATTTTATTCGCAGCGTGTCCTTCCTTCGCACAGAAGGCGGACATCAACGTCAACATCTACGAAGCCATTCCTTCCAGCACGTCGAATTCAGCCACGCAGTTGGACGGGCGGACGTATCCGCCTCGGCAGCAATCGGCAGACCCGTCGCTGGGATTTTGGATGGGCGGGCGATACATCTTCAGCCCCATCTTTGGGCTGGCTGTCAATTTCGGTTACAACCGCGCCACCCAGCATTTCATCGGGGGGGTGACTCAGACGGGCGTCGTTTATTCCCACGCCAAACCGTTCACCATCGATTATGTCGCGACGCCGCGGCGTACTTTCTTTGGAACCAAGCCGTTTTTTCTGATCGGGGCCGGTTTTATTTCCTACAACATCTCCAGTTTCAGTTCCATCCCGGCCAGGCCAGAAAAGGACCCGGTATTTGAATATGGCTTTGGAACGGATTACAGCCCAGCCAGGTTCCCACCGTTCATGGCGATGAGGTTTGAGTACCGGGGGCTGGTGGGCCACGCTCCGGATTATCTCCTGCCGTATCTCTCCACCACCAACCTGATCAATATTGCGGAGCCGCAGGTGGGCTTGGTATTCAAGTTTTAGCGGGGATTGTCCCGAGCGTGCCCGTGGTTCCCCGGAATTCGCATAGGATGGTCAGCGTGACCGATGCTCCAGCTAGACGTGTCGCGGAACCGCACAAGCATCAGCGCGGGCTTGTGTTAATCGGGGCACTCAAGCTTTTGAAGGGCGCGCTGTTCGTGGCGGTGGGATTTGGGCTGCTGCGGATGCTTCATCATGATCTCTACATATTGGCGTTGCGCGCCGTCGAAGTGCTGCGCCTGGATCCAGACCGGCGAGCTATTTCGAAATTGCTGGAAAAGGTGACGCTGCTGAATGATCACAAACTCAAGCAGTTGAGCGCTGTGGTCTTCGTCTATGCCTCGCTGGACTTTATCGAAGGCACGGGACTGGTCCTCGAAAAGAGATGGGCGGAGTATTTCACACTGATTCTGACCACTGCCTTTCTGCCGCTCGAAGCCATCAAACTGGTCCGTCATCCAAACCCCTGGATTTTCCTGCTTGCCCTTGTCAATTTGGTCGTGGTCGTCTACTTGGCGTGGCTGGTGCGTCCCATTCATCATGCCGCCGCTAAGGTTCCGACCGTCTGACATGTCTTCTACAACTAACAATACGAACAACAATTTAGATTTTTTCCCGCTGTTATTGGACTGACGGGGTTGTAAGAATCACAGCAGTCAACACTACAGGCTGGGTATCCAGCCTGTAGACGACACAATTGCCTGAGCAAATTCCAGCGTTCTACCAATTTTTTCCACATTTCTGCAAATTTCTATTGGACAACTCACATCTTTGCGGTACAGTTGTGGACGAAAGTGGTCTAAAGTGGTGACTTGAGGTAGAAAGCTAAGCGGCTCAGGCAGGTTTCCAGGCCAAAGTCGAATGCGGACCCTCTAATTGGCAGTTCAGGCATAGGGCAAATGGCATGTTTCGCGGCAACCATCCAACTCGGGTCGATGAAAAGGGACGGCTGAAGCTGCCTGCGGAATTTAAGCGCCATATTGAGGAAAAGTACGGCACGAAGTTTTACATCACCAGCCGGGATGGACGGACGGCAGAGGTTTACCCGATTGAAGAGTGGGAAAAGATCGAGCAAAAACTGGCTACAATCCCCAGCTTCAATCCGGCGAAGAAAAAATTTATGGACCGGGTGAATTATTTCGGCCAGGCGACGGAGATGGATGCACAGGGCCGCGTGCTGGTGCCACAGATTTTGCGGGAGACGGCCAAAGTAACGGGAGACGTAGTGGTGTTCGGGATGATGACGTATCTGGAAGTCACCAACCACGACGCCTTCCGCCAGAACATGGAAGCCAACCCGCTGACGGATGCAGACGGCGAGTCGCTGGCCGGGTTTGGGTTGTAGTAGTGCACGAATCAGCCCCTCAGGGGGCGCACAGTCGAAACAGAAGACATGTGCCGGTTCTTTTAGAAGAAGCAATACAGTTTTTACGAATCCTGCCGGACGGCACGTATGTGGATGCGACGCTCGGCCTGGGTGGGCATAGTACGGCAATTGCCCGCCTGCTGGGTCCGAAAGGTCATCTGATCGCATTCGATCGCGATCCGGAGGCCATTGAAAGCGCGGAAGAGAAGTTCGCTGCGCTACGCGAGCAGCTAGGGAGCCAGATGCCCCAGATCACCATCCACGCGGCTGCTTTCGCGGAGATGGCGAGCTGGGTGGGACCGCAAAGCATCGACGGCATTCTGGCCGACTTTGGGGTCAGCTCGCTGCAACTGGACACAGCACAAAGGGGATTCAGTTTTCAGGCAGATGCACCGCTCGACATGCGGATGGATCCGCGCAGCGGAGCGACTGCCGAACAAGTGGTAAATCAGGCGAGCGAAGAAGACCTTGCAAATCTGATTTACGAATTCGGAGAAGAGAGGAGGTCGCGGAGAATCGCCAGAGCAATTGTCAGGGCGCGACCGGTGACGACGACGGCACAACTGGCCAAAGTCGTTGCAGCTTGCGCCCCGACAATAAAAAGCGATCGCATTCATCCAGCGACAAGGGTCTTTCAGGCGCTCCGAATTTACGTAAATGGGGAACTCGATCAGATCGCCGCTTTGCTGGATCTGGCGCCGCAATTGCTACGGCCAGCGGGCAGAATGGTGGCCATCAGTTTCCACTCTCTGGAAGATCGCATCGTGAAAGATGCCTTTCGAAAGGGAAAAACAAACGGAACCTGGCAGGTGTTGACGCCCAAGCCAGTGACCGCGACGGAAGAAGAGATTCAGAGCAATCCCCGCTCGCGCAGCGCCAAATTACGCGCCGCGGAGCGGGCAGAGAAAACAGTCGGGCCAAGTAAGAAGCCCGGCAGGATGAAAGAAAAATTTTTACGGCGTAGCTGGAATTGATCCTACGTCGAACAAGTTCGGGCCCGGGCTCGTCCCACCCTCTTTCAGGCGAAAGAACAGCATAGATCGTAAGCCCCTTCCCCCAGCTCAACGAGCCTGGCCCGACAAGGAAGGGAAGCCTGAGAAGTGAGGACGAAAAGTAAGGTGCAGCACCCAGGATCTAGGCCCGTACAACGGTACGCGGCCTGTCGCAGCGGCGAAGGGACAGAGCGAGAGCACTGACCCAACGTTCAACATCCACCAGCGTTCAAATGGACCATTCGAGGAGGAACATCATGACACGCATATTCAATTATTTCGACAACCACATGGAATTCTGGGGCGCGGTTGTATTCGGTGTACTCGTCATTACAGCTTGCGTTGCCATGGCGGCGGCACTCAACGGCACCATGAAGTAGCGTTCGGCAGACGAAAAGAACCGTCAGCAAAGGCAGTCAGGGAATACAACAGGTACGTTCCACAAACACAAATTAGTAGAGGAAAGCTATGGCTACAGCACGCATTGTATTGGATACATTCCGGGACAAGGGCCAATGGAGCGCCGAAGCGGTGATGGACCACAATCGCTGGCTTTTTGCGGCGCAACAGCGCGCCCGGCGCGGGCCCACCCCGGAAGTGTTTTTTGACAAGCGGCTGGACAATTCTCGCCTGGTGAAGGCGGACGACCCGGTGCGCAAGCGGGAAATGCGTAGCTTTGCTGTCGCGGCGGTCTTCTTTTTTGCGCTCTTGATGGTATATAGCTGGCAACATTTCAGCTCCATTGAGTACGGTTATCGGATTGAGACGGAAAGGGCGCAATTGCAGCACTTGCAGGACGAGAACCATCAGCTTGGCCTGACGGAGGCGCAGTTGTCGCGTTCCGAGC